>JBGSUY010000834.1:0-17265 GCA_041753195.1 Chromatiaceae bacterium | reverse complement strand
TCCGCTTGCCTCGCCCGCTCGGCGATCTGGGCCTTGAGGTCGGCGAGCTCGATGTCGAGTGTGCCCCGGGCACGGCGCTCGGCCTCGGCCACCGCCTGTTTGAGGCGGGCCTCGTGGTCGGCCTTGAGGGAGGTCTCCAGCTCGCCGCGGATCTGGGCGCTGAGGGCCTCCGAGACAGGGATCTCGTAGCCGCAGTTGGGGCAGCGGATGCGGGCGTCGGTCATGGGGTTGGGGCTCCCGTTGCTTGAGTGGTGGCCTTCCTGGGGCGTCGTTATCGCGCCGGGGGGCGCTCCTACATGTACTGGTCGCGCCGGGGGCGGCGCTCCTACGGGTCGATGGATACGTAGTGAGGCGCATCGATGGGGGCGTAGCGGATCGATCCGGAGTCGATGCGCAGGCCGTAACGGGTGCGGGGCCGAGCGCCGTCCCCCTGGATCAAGTAGGGGGCGGCGAGCTGGGGTCCCAGGGCCTGTTCCAGGGCGGTGTTGGTTCGGGACTTGCGCTGGTCGAAGTCATCCACGGTCATGCCCGCGGCGAGGGCCTTCTCGGCGCGCTCCAGGTCACCGGACATCTCACCGACGATCTGCCCGTACTCGTGGAGATATTGCTCGGCGAGACCCTCGGTATCGGAGCGCGCGGCATGCAGACCCTGGAGCCGGCGGCGGGCCATCAGGCTGTAGAAGGCGAGCACCGCTGGGGTCAGGGTCACCGGCTCGCCGCCGGCACGGATGCGTTGACCCCCGAGGTCGATCACCATCTCGGGGGGCTCTAGGGCGCGCTGGGCGGCGGCGACGCTCTCGCCGAAGGTAGCGGTGCCCTCGATGAGGCGCTTGGGCAGGCCCTCGCGCAGGCGCAGGAAGGGGATCTCCGCGAGGGTGACGCGGGCCTCGGCGGCGTCGGCCAGCTTGTTGTCGCGGGTGGTAATGACGCGCCCCGCGGGGGCCGGGTAGAAGAACTCCCAGCTCGATTCGAACGGCTCCGACACCAAGACGTGCGATAGGCGGTCCTGGGGTCGACCGAAGAGGCTCAGGGCATAGCCCAGGTAGTACCCCATGGTCTTGCGCCCGCCGGCGATGGAGGCGTGCAGGGCACAGTCGGGGTCCGCTGTCAGCCGGCGGATGAGGTCGGTGATCTGGTCGGCGGCCCGACGGCTGTCCTCCAGGTCGCGGATGTCGGCGAGGGGCCGGCCGGCTTCATCTTTGACCACCTGGATGCAGTCAGGGTCGAAGCGAATGGCCGGCAGTCCGTAATCGGCCAAGAGTTGCGGGAACCATCCGGGTCGGTCCGAGAGGAGCGCCAGACGGGCCCGCTCGGCGCCCTCGGCGGTGGTCAGGAGCCGCACCTCGGTAGGGACCCAGGGCGGATCGGCCTGGACGGCCAGGGCATACAGCGTCTCGGTGATGACCTGGGGTGAGAGTCCGGTCACCAGGACCAGGACGCGGCGCGGGAAATCGTTGGGGTCCGTCTTCATCTTGGCCTCGAATGCGCTGGCTCCGGTCTGGCAGCGGGAGCGGGGG
Organism: Chromatiaceae bacterium; assembly: GCA_041753195.1. Taxonomy (GTDB): domain Bacteria; phylum Pseudomonadota; class Gammaproteobacteria; order Chromatiales; family Chromatiaceae; genus Thiodictyon. The sequence goes on along the minus strand of JBGSUY010000834.1, from coordinate 15,748 downwards.
CGAGCCGCGGCATCCCTGCCTCCTTGGGCGCCATCCAGTCCGGCCCTCGGCTCGGCGGGGATTCTCAGGCGCGGAGGCCGCGTTGTCGCCGCCCGCAAGGTTGCGGCCTTAAAGGATGCATCGCTGCGGTCAGCCGCCCGCCGGCGCCCCCTCCTCCACCGGATCGAGACGGTAGGCGCCGAGTCCGAAGGCGGTACCCTTGCCCAGGTGGGTCCACTGGCCGACCCAGAGGGCCGGCCAGACGTCGGCGAGCAGGGGTCCGGCGACCCGAAGATCGCCCAGGAGTCCGCCCATCTGCATCAGGGTGTCCTGGCGGGAGGAATAGCGGGTCCAGTCGTGCCAATACAGGTCAGCGTCAATGACCGCCAACCCTTGAGTGAGGTCCGGGCCCCGGTGAGGGCTAAAGGACTCAGGGTGCCCGCCGTACAGGACGGCGAGCCGCTGGAGGCGGTTGTAGAGATGGCGCAACAGGTCGGCGAGCGCAAACTCCCGCGGCACGACGAAGTGGCCGTCGCGCTTGATCCGCAGCGGGGTGATCAGGCGGATGCGGACCTGCTCGGGGGCCTCGGGGGGTGCGAGGGGCTCGGGCCAGCGCTGCAGATAGGCGCCCTGCGCCGCGTCATAGACGCGTTCCCAGCAGCCGCCGCCGGGGACTCCCTCGCGCTCGACGGTCTCTAGGGCAAGGGCCCCCTGACCCGGGCCCACGCCCCGCTGACCCGCCCACCCCAGGGCGTGGATCAGGTAGGGGACCTGAGGGATGGCCGGCCCCATCAGGGTAATCCCCAGCCCCAAGGCCTCCCCCGGCTGGTACTGCCGGGGGGCCTTGGGATCGATGTTCAGGACGAAGGGATGCGGCACTGACGAGAACCCCCGCAGGTCGAGGCCGGGCGGCGGTGGCGTCTCAAACAGTTGGGAATAGACGCAGCCATGGATCAGCAGGCACCCTTCGCACGAGGGCGCTCGGGTCACGCAGGCGGTGCGGCGCAGGCCGTGCCCGAGAAGTCCCCGCCAAGCGGAGCCCGGGTATGGGGGCAGCCGGATCCAGTCCAGCGCGCGCAGGCCGAAGCGGAAGCGGGAAAGCAGAGGGAAGGGGCTGGACGCGGGCTGATCGGGATCGATCATGGGTTTGGCTCCTTCGGTTCCTCAGACGCTCGCCACGCGAAGGCCCCTGACCGACCGATTCTGCCTGGGCCGGCGATCATTCGCCGCCCTTGGCCCCCGCAACCAGGGGGGTCGATCCCGCCGGGGTGGCGCTCCGACGCGGAGACGCAACCCTCAGGCACGGCTGGGATAGCGACCTATCAGGGGCACTTGCGGTAGGGGGAGCCGTCGACCAGGGGTCGGTACTTGGCCGGCAGCTTGGGCCCCCCCGGATAGTCATAGTCGTAAGCCTCGACGGTCAAGACGCCCTCCTGCTCGCCGGCGTTGAAGGTGAGCAGCAAGGGGTTAGGGCCGTCCACGGAGAAGAAGGGGAAGAACCAGAGGCTGATCCCCGCGTAGTTTGGACCCGCGTAGGTCATCGCAAGCTCGGGTGTCTTGGCCTTCTCCGTGCCGGATTTCGACTCGAAGTTGAATCCCGTGCGGTCCACCAGGACCCGAGGCTGTCGTGCGCAGTCGCCCTGCGGGGCATAGCTGCCGTGCAGGGTAGGAAACTCATCTAGATTCTGCAAAGTCACAGCCGTAGTTTGATCTGCCTGAAAGATGGCGGCGCATAACCCAAAAAACATAAGGTGATTTCTCAAGATGGTTCTCCAGTCTGATGGGCAGGATGGGATCAACCGACGCGATGCGTTCGGCACGCCGAGTCAGCGGCGGACCTCCACCTGCCAAGTCAGGGTGGCGGAGCCCTCGGATGGGACCATCACCCGCCAGGAGGCGAGGCTAGCGGACTCCTTGGTGTGGGGCTCGCTCTCGGTGAGGATGCGCCAGTCCGCGGGAATGGTCTCCAGTACCTTGACCTCCACGGGCTCGGGCTTGGCGTTCTTGAGCTCCAGCTCGAAGCCGGCCTCGTACGCATAGTCGTAGGCGCCGGTCCCGGAAAGCTTGCGGAAGCTCGTCTGCTTACGCCGGGCGGTGACGTCGAAGCTCTCCCCCAGCTTGAGGGCGACGGACTCGCCCTTGGGGGTGTGGCCCATGCGGTCCTCTCCCACAAACTGGGCAAGGCCCCGGCTGTCCTTGGCGTAGACCCGCACCACCCCGGCGGGAAGGGGGATCCCCAAACTTCCGTCGCGGTTGACGAAGCTCAACCTGGACTCCACCGCCAACTTGCTCCAGCCATCCGCGGTCTCAGCACGGTAGGGGGTGGGCTGGCCCCGGACCACCAGCTCGCGGGTGACGGGCACCCCAGGGGCTGACAGGAGGGCCACCTGCTTGGTCTGGTTGTTCTGGATGTCCGTGGGACGCGGCAGGGTGTAGAGGTGATACTCCGCCAAGGACTCTTCCTCGGGCGGCGGCGCCGCGGCCTCGGCCATCACCATGCCCCTGGCCATGGGCGGGATGGGCCGGTCCTGCACCCGGTTCACCTCCCCGGCGACCAACTGGACCTGGGCGCTCCAATAGGCAACGCCGCTCGCGTTGGTCAGGGTGACCCAGCCGCTCAGGTCCATGCTGGCCCCATCCCCCGACAGGTTCGCGACGTAATCCGCCTTCCACCCGAGGCCACCGGTGAGATAGGAGAGCTCCAATTCACCCTGCCCCGCCTTGGCGCTCTGCAGATGCAGCACCAGGGTGGGCTGATCCCGCAGGTCCTCGGGAACGTCGGGGAAGGCGAGGTGACCGACCACGCCGGTCTCGATGCGGTCCTCGTAGCGCAGCACCGTGCCCTGGCTGTAGGCCAGGACCTCCGCCTCCTCCACCGTGCGCTCCCCGGCGTCGTTGGTGCGGACCACAAAGATGGCGCGCCCGAGGTACTTCTTGAGCAGGCTCTCGGGCGTCAGCAGGTCGAAGTCGAAGTTCTGCTCCAGGAGCGTGATCCCGAGATTTCCGGCCAAGTCGGTGAGCAAGGCGGTCTCGGGGCGGATGCCCTGGGACACATTGCGCCAGGCGAGGCGGTTTTCGCCCCGGTCGATCTGCACCCGACGCAGGTCCTTCACCAGGGCCAGGTCATCGTTATAGATGGTCAGGGCCACGGAGCGCTGGGCGTCGTCGTCGATGCGCTGCTCGGGGTACTGGGCAGTCTCCATGGCGGCCTCCGCGGGCATCGAAAGGTTGAGCAGCAAGGCGGCGGCGAGCAGTACCTTGGCCGCCCCTGGCCGCGCGCCGAAGGGTCGGCGCCCGTTGGTTTCTTGAGCAAAGATTGGGGGGTGCATAGCGGCTCGTGGCTCCGTTTGGTGGCGTGGCCAAGTCTATACCGGAGAGTCGCGCGTTCCGAGTTGCCAGCTCCGGGGACCAGGAAGAGTCAGGCTGCGCTAACCTTCAGGGACGGGGCGCATCACCCCACTGACGCCAAAGGAGGCGAGAACCATGAGCATCGCAACGACGTTGAGGACCTATCTGGAGGGACGGGCCATCACCTATGCCCTGGTCCCCCACCCGCATACCGGCTCCAGTATGGACACCGCCGCATCGGCCCATGTCCCAGGGGACCGCCTCGCCAAGGCTGTGATCGTCCAATCTCAGGGGGAGCCGCTGATGGTGGTGGTGCCGTCCGATTACCACGTGCACCTGGGGCTGCTGCATCGCCACCTCGGCAGCGAGGTGGGGCTGGCGACGGAGGCGGAGCTGGCAGCCCTGTTCCCGGACTGCGAGCCCGGGGCCATCCCGGTCATCGGTCAGGCCTATGGGATCCGAACGTTGCTGGACAGCACCCTACTGGAAGAGCCAGAGCTGTATCTGGAGGCCGGCGACCACGAGACCCTGGTGCGGGTGGTGGGCGAGGACTTCCGAACCCTCATGGAGGATGCGGAGCCGGTGGACGTGGGACAGCACATCTGAGGGGTTGGGCTTAGGGTTTTCGGCCCAAAGCACGTCGGACCGCCGCCCTCGGCGCGATTCCCGTTGGCCTCGATGCCGGCGCGAGGTCCCGTCGCGGCGGGGCGCCGCTCCTACGGATGGCGGTAAGCGGAAGAGGCCGCGGTCACTGAGGGTGCCGCGACCTTCGCTGCGTGAGGGGCTCGCGCCGGGATCAGTTCTTGGTCTTGTCGACCAGCTTTTTCTCCCGGATCCAGGGCATCATCTCGCGCAGGCGCTCTCCCACCACCTCGATCTGATGCTCCTCCCCCAGCCGGCGCATGGCCTTCATCTTGGGGGCCCCGGCCTGGTTCTCCAGGATGAACTCCCGGGCGAACTCGCCACTCTGGATCTCCTTAAGGATGCGCTTCATCTCCGCCTTGGTCTCGTCGGTGACGATCCGCGGACCGCGCGTCAGATCGCCATATTCGGCGGTATTCGAGATCGAATAGCGCATGTTGGCGATGCCGCCCTCGTAGATCAGGTCGACGATCAGCTTGACCTCGTGGAGGCACTCGAAATAGGCCATCTCGGGTGCATAGCCCGCCTCCACCAGGGTCTCGAAGCCCTTCTGGATCAGTGAGGTAAGCCCGCCGCACAGGACCACCTGCTCGCCGAACAGATCCGTCTCGCACTCCTCCCGGAAGCTGGTCTCGATGATGCCGGCGCGCCCGCCGCCGTTGGCGCTGGCATAGGCGAGCGCGATGTCCCGCGCCGCTCCGGTGGCGTCCTGATAGACGGCGATCAGGCTCGGCACCCCGCCGCCCTGCGTATAGGTGGAGCGCACCAGGTGACCGGGGCCCTTGGGGGCGATCATGATGACGTCCAGGTCCTCCCGGGGCTCGATCTGGCCGAAGTGGATGTTGAAGCCATGGGCGAAGGCGAGCGCCGCGGCTTCCTTGATGTTGGGCCTGATCTGCTCCCGGTAGAGACGGGCCTGGTGCTCGTCCGGGGCCAGGATCATGACCACGTCGGCGCCGGCCACCGCCTCCTCGATGGGCTTGACGTCGAGACCGGCGTTCTGGGCCTTGGCGGCGGAGGCCGAGCCAGGACGCAGTCCCACGGTGACGGACACCCCGGAGTCCTTCAGGTTGTTGGCATGGGCATGGCCCTGGGAGCCGTAGCCGATGATGGCGACCCGCTTGCCTTGGATGAGTGAGAGGTCGGCGTCTTTGTCGTAGTAAACGTTGATGGTCATTTGCGCTTATTTGCGTTCATTTGCGGACGAATTGAAGAATCAAAGGGTCAGGCCCTTGTCGCCGCGGGCGATGCCGGTGGGGCCGGAGCGGACCACCTCCACGATCAGGCCCTCGGGGACGGCGTCGATGAAGGCGTCGAGCTTCTTGGAGGCCCCGGTGAGCTCCACCACGTAGCTGGTGTCGGTCACGTCGATGATATTAGCCCGGAAGATGTCGGCCAAACGCTTCAGCTCCTCCCGGTCCTGACGCTCGGCGCGCAGCTTTATCATCATCATCTCCCGCTCGATGTGGGGACCCTCGGTGAGGTCCAGGAGCTTGACGGTGTCGATGAGCTTGTTGAGCTGCTTCTTGATCTGCTCGACGATCTCCTCGTTGCCCGTGGTGACCAGGGTCATGCGGGACAGGGTGGGATCATCGGTGGGAGCCACCGTGAGGGACTCGATGTTGTAGCCGCGGGCGGAGAAGAGTCCCGCCACCCGGGACAGGGCGCCCGCCTCGTTCTCCAGCAGCACCGCGATGATGTGTCTCATCCCATTAGTCTCCCCATTGGTTCCCCCATTGGTTCCCATTTAGGCCAGCTCCCGGTCGGACAGGCTGGGGGGTAGATGCATCTCATGCTGGCCCTTGCCGGCCGCGATCATCGGGTAGACGTTCTCGGTGGGATCCACGACCACGTCGAGGAAGACGAATCGGTCCTTCAGGCCGAAGGCCTCGCGCATGGCCGCCTCCAGCTCCCCGGGCTTCTCCACTCGCATCCCCACATGGCCGAAGCTCTCGGCGAGCTTCACGAAGTCCGGCAGGGCGTCCACATAGGAGTGGGAGTACCGGCTCTCGTAGAAGAACTCCTGCCACTGGCGGACCATGCCCATGTAGCCGTTGTTGAGTAGCACCACCTTGATGGGCAGGCTGTACTGCAGGCAGGTGGCCATCTCCTGGATGCACATGAGGATGCTGGCCTCGCCGGAGATGCAGGCCACCTGGGCGTCCGGGAAGGCGAGCTGCACCCCCATGGCCGCGGGCAGGCCGAAGCCCATGGTGCCGAGTCCCCCCGAGTTGATCCAGCGCCGTGGCTGGTCGAAGGGGTAGAACTGGGCCGCGAACATCTGGTGCTGGCCCACGTCCGAGGTGAGATAGAGGTCCCCGCCGGTGACCCTGTAGAGGGTCTCCACCGCGAGTTGGGGCTTGATCTGGTCGCTCGTACGATCGTAGTGGAGGCAGTCCATGCGCCGCCATTCCTCGATCTTGGCCCACCAGTCCGCCACCGGCTGCCCCGCGGGGGAGGCGAATGGGGTGGTGGGCAGGCGCTCCTTCAGGAGCTTCAGCATGTCGTCGAGCACGCTCGCCACCTGGCCCACGATGGGCACGTCCACCCGGACGTTCTTCGAGATGGAGGACGGGTCCACGTCGATGTGGATGATCTTGGCGTGGGGGCAGAAGTGCTCGATCTTGCCGGTCACCCGGTCATCGAAGCGGGCCCCGATGGCGACCAGGACGTCCGTCTCGTGCATCGCCATGTTGGCCTCGTAGGTCCCGTGCATCCCCAGCATCCCGAGGAACTGCCGATCCGTCATGGGGTAGGCCCCAAGCCCCATGAGGGTGCTGGTAATGGGGAAGCCGGTGAGGCGCCCCAGCTCCCGCAGCTGGTCCGACGCCTCCCCCAGGACCACCCCGCCCCCCGTGTAGAGCACCGGCCGCCTGGCCTGGAGCATCAGGTCCACGGCGCGGCGGATCTGTCCCAGGTGACCCCGCTCCGTAGGGTGGTAGGAGCGCATCCGGATCTCCCGCGGGTAGTGGTAGGGGACCTTGATGTTCGGGTCGGTGATGTCCTTGGGCACGTCCACCACCACCGGTCCGGGGCGACCGGTGGTGGCGATGTAGAACGCCTTGCGGATGGTCTCCGCCAGCTTGGTGACGTCCTTGACCAGGAAGTTGTGCTTGACGCAGGGCCGGGTGATGCCGACGGTGTCGACCTCCTGGAAGGCATCGGAGCCGATCACCGGGGTGGGCACCTGGCCCGAGATGACCACCATGGGGATCGAATCCATGTAGGCGGTGGCGATCCCGGTCACCGCGTTGGTGGCACCGGGTCCGGAGGTGACCAGACAGACCCCGCACTTGCCGGTGGCCCGGGCATACCCGTCGGCGGCATGGGCGGCGGCCTGCTCATGGCGCACCAGGATGTGCTTGACCCGCTCCTGCTTGAAGAGGGCGTCGTAGATGTGCAGGACGGCCCCGCCGGGGTAGCCGAAGACGAAGTCGACCCCCTCGTCGATCAGGGCCTGAACGACGATCTCGGCACCAGAGAGCCCCACCCCGTTCGGATCCACCTTGGCGACCTCCGCTTGAGCCCCTTCCCCAGCCCGGCATGCATCGGGGATCCCCCGAGGAATGGCCCAGACCTTAGCCGATCGCTTCACTCGCGCCCCCGATTTGGGACCTTGAGCCCGGTTCGGACAGCGGACTGGAGAAGAACATTAGAAAGTGTTCAAAAAGTGCCCGACGGTACAGGAGATCCCCGGCAAGGGTCAAGACGGGCCCCGAATCCTGGGGCACCGCGGGCTGATCGTTTGAAGCCGCGGTGTCACCCAGAACGAGGAGAGTGGCGTCATGTCAACCGAAACCCAATCGACCCACCGGGAATCGATCGGTGCGGGGTCTCTGTTCCTGGCCCTGGTCGTCCTTGCCGGGGGGCTCGCCGCGGCCTGGATGAGCGCCATGGCGGCGGCTCCGCTGTATCGATGGACCGACGAGAACGGGGTCACCGTCTACTCCCAGCAGCCTCCGCCCGGGACCGAGGCCACCCGCCTGACCCCGGCCCCCGGACCCAGCGCCGAAGAAAACCAGCGGGCCGAGGAGCGCCTCCGATCCCTGGTGGAGCAGGACCTTGACAAGCGCGAAGACGCCAAGCGGCAGGAGCAGGAGTCCCAGGAACAGGCGGAGCTTCAAGCCAGGCGCCGAGCCAACTGCGAGGCGGCGCACCAGAACCTGGCGACTCTGGAAAACCCGCAGATCGGTCGGGTGCGTACCGCAGAGGGGGAGATTCGAGCCCTACCAGACGAAACACGCGCCCTCTACTTGGAAGAGGCCCGCAGGGTGATCCAGGAGAACTGCAATTAGGTTACGGCTGGAACGAGCGCGAGCGCCAGATTGTGTGAGACGGGAGCGGGCAATAGACTAACGCCCTTTTCCCCTAGCTCGACCTGGCAGCCATCCTGGCCCATGCGCACCTCGCAGTTCCCCCTCCAGACGCTCAAAGAGACCCCGGCCGATGCCGAGGTCGCCAGCCACCAGCTGATGCTGCGAGCGGGCATGATCCGCAAGCTCGCCGCCGGACTCTACACCTGGCTGCCCCTGGGCCTGCGGGTGCTGCGCAAGGTGGAGCGCATCGTGCGCGACGAGATGGATCGCGCCGGGGCCCTGGAGGTCATGATGCCCGCGGTGCAGCCGGCGGAGCTCTGGCAGGAGTCGGGTCGCTGGGACCAGTACGGTCCCGAGCTCCTGCGCCTCAAGGACCGCCACCAGCGTGACTTCTGCTTCGGCCCCACCCACGAGGAGATCATCACCGATCTGGCCCGCGGCGAGCTCAAGAGCTACAAGCAGCTCCCGGTCAATTTCTACCAGATCCAGACCAAGTTCCGGGACGAGATCCGCCCCCGCTTCGGGGTGATGCGGGCCCGCGAATTCCTCATGAAGGACGCCTATTCCTTCCACGCGGACGATGCCTCCCTGGCCGAGACCTATCGGCTGATGCACGCGACCTACTGCCGGATCTTCAGCCGCTGCGGCCTGGACTTCAGGCCCGTGCAGGCGGACACCGGCAGCATCGGCGGAAACGCCTCCCATGAGTTCCACGTGCTGGCCTCCTCCGGCGAGGACGCCATCGCCTTCTCCAACGCCAGCGACTATGCGGCCAACGTGGAAATGGCGGAGGCGCTGCCCCTGGCGGACAGCCTGCCGGCCCCGAGTGAGGACCTGCGCCTGGTGGACACCCCGAACGCAAGGACCATCGCCGACCTGGTGGAGCAGTTCGGCCAGCCCATCGAGCACACCGTCAAGACCCTGGTGGTAGCCGGGGCCCAAGACGGCTGGGCCGGCTCCCCCTCGGGCCTGGTGGCCCTGCTGGTACGGGGCGATCACGAGCTCAATGCCGTGAAGGCCCAGAAGCTCCCCCAGGTGGAGAGCCCGCTACGCATGGCCAGCGATGCCGAGATCCGCGCCGCCATCGGGGCCGGCCCTGGCTCGCTAGGCCCCAAGGACCTGCCGATCCCCTGCATCGCGGACTGCAGCGTCGCGGTCACGGCCGACTTCAGCGCCGGGGCCAATCAGGACGGCCGGCACTGGTTCGGGCTCAACTGGGGGCGGGACCTGCCGCTGCCCGAGGTGGCGGACCTGCGCAACGTCGTGGAGGGTGATCCGAGCCCCGACGGCCAGGGGACCCTGACCATCGCCCGGGGCATCGAGGTCGGCCACATCTTCCAGCTCGGGCACAAATACAGCGACGCCATGAAGGCGACCATCCTGGGCGAGGACGGCCGGGCCATCACCCTCGCCATGGGCTGCTACGGCATCGGGGTGTCCCGGGTGGTGGCGGCCGCCATCGAGCAGCACCACGACGAGCGGGGCATCTGCTGGCCCGCGCCCATCGCGCCCTTCGAGGTGGCCCTCCTGCCCATGAAGCTCGGCAAGTCCTACCGGGTGCGTGAGGCCACCGAGCAGCTCTACGCGGACCTCCAGCAGGCCGGGATCGAGGTCCTGCTGGACGACAGGGACGCCCGCCCCGGCTTCATGTTCGCGGACATGGAGCTGATCGGCGTCCCCCACCGGGTGGTGGTGGGCGACAAGGGGCTGGACGACGGCCTGGTGGAGTACAAGGGCCGGCGCGATGCGCAAATGCAGCTCGTCCCCATCGAGCAGATCGTCGGGTTCCTGGTCGAGCGGCTGCGCCCGATAAGCTAACGCCGACCGGCCCAGGAACAAACCGTAGGAGCGCCGCCCTCGGCGCGATGGGACCTCTCGGACGCTGCAAAGGCCGCGGGCGCGCATCGCGACGGGGCGCCGCTCCTACCCCATCAAGACCCGATGCGTCCAGGACCAGACAGAGCAACCATGCACAATGAAGCCTCCTTCGACCGGGACCAACTCCTCGCCTGCGGGCGCGGCGAGATGTTCGGACCGGGCAACGCTCAGCTGCCGGTCCCCAACATGCTGATGATGGATCGCGTGACCCGCATCGCGGACTACGGCGGGGCCAACGGCAAGGGCGAGATCGTGGCGGAGCTCGACATACACCCGGACCTCTGGTTCTTCCAGTGCCACTTCCCCGGGGACCCGGTCATGCCCGGCTGCCTGGGGCTCGACGCCCTGTGGCAGCTGGTGGGCTTCTTCCTCGCCTGGATCGGTAACCCCGGCCACGGGCGGGCCCTGGGCGTGGGGGAGGTCAAGTTCACCGGCCAGGTGCTGCCCACGGCCAGCAAGGTCAGCTACCACATCGACATGAAGCGGGTGATCAGCCGCAAGCTGATCTTGGGGATCGGCGATGGGGTGGTCCAGGTGGACGGGCGCACCATCTACACCGCCAAGGACCTGCGGGTTGGGCTCTTCACCTCCACGGAAGGGTTCTGAAGGGGAAGGGTCCTGAAGGGCGGCGGAACCCGCCCCTCAGCGCCAGTCCCCCCAGCCCAGGGAGCCCATCACATCCAGGAACCCGTGGGCCACCCCCGCCCCCAGGCGCTTGGTGAGCCCCTCGAAGAGGTCCCGCTTCTTGGTGTAGTCGACGATGGTCTCCGCCTTGATCAGCTCGCGCGCCACATAGCCCGCGCTGCCCAGCCCGTCTACCAGGCCCAGCTCGAGGGCCTGCTCACCGCTCCAGAAGAGCCCGCTGAAGAGCTCGTCTCCACCCTTCAGTCGATCCCCCCGCCCCTGCTTGACGGCGGTGATGAACTGCCGGTGCAGGTCGTCCAGCACCCCCTGGATGAACTCCCGCTGGTCCTCCGGCAAGGGCGAGAAGGGGTCGAGGATGCCCTTGTTCTTGCCGGCGGTGAGGAGCCGCCGCTCCACGCCCAACTCCCGCATCGCCTCCTCGAACCCGAAGGCGTCCACCCGGACCCCGATGGAGCCCACCAGGCTCGCCTTGTCGGCATAGATCTGATCGGCCCCCACCGCGACGTAGTAGCCGCCCGAGGCGCACAGATCCGCCGCCACCGCGTAGACCGGCATGTCCTTGTCATTGTCCTTCTTGTACTTCTCCTTGAGCCGGCGGATCTCGTTGTTGATGTACCCGGACTGGACCGGACTCCCGCCGGGGCTGTTGATGCGCAGGATCACGCCCTTGACGTTGTACGCCTCGAAGGCCTCCCGCAGGCCCGAGACCACCCGGTCGGCGCTCGCGTCGGTCTCGGAGGAGATGACGCCCTTGACCTCCACCAGGGCTGTGTGCTCCCCGGCTGCCTCGAGCTGCTCCCAGAAATCTCGCGAAAGGGCCGCGGCGAGGATGCCGATCAGGTAGACCAGGATCAGGAGCTTGAAGACGGCCCCCCAGCGTTTGCTGCGGCGCTGTTCCCGCAGGTGCTCCAAGGCCATGCGGTTGATCAGGGCGCGCTCCCAGTCAGGGTCGCCCGGGGCGGGCATGGGCTCCTCGCGTCGGGACCAGAATTTCCAGCTGACCTTGCTCATCCTATTCGCGCTCATTGGCGTTCATTTGCGGACTCTTTTCCCCTGCTAAGGCTGGCCAACCAATCCGGGATCTCGGCCAACGATTCGAGGCAGCCCAGGGGCCCTAGGCTCAGCAAGCGCTCCGGGTCATGGACACCGTGGCACACTGCCAGGGCCTGGGCGCGGGCGTTTGCGGCCATCTGCAGGTCATACTCCGTATCGCCCACCATCAGGGTCCGGCGGGCTGAAACCCCCAGCACGTCCATGAGCTCCAGGAGCATCTGGGGGTGGGGCTTGGAGAAGGTCTCGTCCGCGCAGCGGGTGGCGTGGAAGAGGTCCCCGAGGCCCGTCTCCCCCAGGGACCGATCCAGCCCCACCCGGCTCTTGCCCGTAGCCACCGCCAGCAGGTAGCCCTCGGCGGCGAGTCGTTCCAGCATCACGCGGGCCCCGGGGAAGAGCTCGGATGGGGTCTCGTTGGTGACCAGGAAGTGACGGCGATAATGGCGCGCCACGACTGCCCGCTGGTCGGCATCGGAGCCCGGCCACAGGCGCGCCATGGCGTCGTCGAGCCCCAGCCCGATGATGTCGCTCGCCGCCTCGCGGCTGGGCGGGGTTCGGCCCGCGTCCTGGAAGGCCGCCTGGATGCAGGCGACGATACGGGCTTGGGAGTCCATCAGCGTCCCGTCCCAGTCGAATACCACCAGATCGAAGCGCTCGGGCAGGCCGCTCATGGACTTAGGGTCCCCTTGGGCTGCGACGGGGCAAGCGCCACCAACACCCGCTCCAGCTCCGCGGGGAGTGGCGACTCAACCCGCAGAGGCCTGGTCATGTAGTCGGCGCGGAAGCTCACCGACCGGGCGTGGAGGAAAAGCCGGGGCAGCCCCAGGGCCTTGATAAGCCGGTTGGCCTCGAAATCGCCGTACTTCGGGTCCCCCGCCAAGGGGGTGCCCAGGTGGGCGGCATGGACACGGATCTGATGGGTGCGGCCGGTCAGCAGCTCCGCCTCCACCAGGGTCGCCACCCCACCCTCGAACCGCAGGCGGCGCAGGCGCCGGAAGACCGTGCGGGCGGGCTTGCCCTCCGCACGGTCCACCCGCACCAGTCGTTCCCCACTCTTCAGCATGTTCTTCACCAGGGGTGCATCCACCTTGACCTGCTCGCGTCCCAAGTCCCCCAGGATTAGGGCCAGGTAGCGCTTCTCCATCGCCCCTTGGCGAATCAGCTCGTGGAGGTTCCGCAGGGTGCTCCGCCGCTTGCTTACGAGCAGACACCCGGAGGTGTCCCGATCCAAGCGATGGACCAGCTCCAACTCCGCCCCCGGACGCAGTTGCCGCAGGGTCTCGATCAGACCATAGCTGAGCCCGCTACCCCCGTGAACGGCGAGCCCCGAGGGCTTGTCGATGATCAGCAGGCGCTCGTCCTCGTAGAGCACCGAGCGCTCGATGCGTTGGAGCTGGTGCGCCGGCGCGAGGCCAGGCACCCGGGGCTCGGCGGCGCGCAGGGGCGGAATCCGGACCAGGTCCCCACCCTGAAGCCTATAGTCCGCCTTCACCCGCCCCTTATTGACCCGCACCTCCCCCCGGCGCAGCACCCGATAGAGGTGGCTCTTGGGAACCCCCTTGAGGTGGCGGACAAGGAAGTTGTCAATGCGCTGGCCCGCCGATTCCGTATCCACCCGCACCAGAGTGACGGTGGCGAAAGCGGGGGCAGGGTCGCCGAAGTAGACGACGGCCTGGGGCTCGGCTCGCTTCAACGGGGACTTGACCAAAGCTGAGGCTCAATTGCTGCCATTGCTGATCACTGCTAGTATTTTCCGCTTGCGCTCGCCGGCACCGCACCCAATCGGTGCCTGCCAGGTCGGGCGCAGCCCGGGTTTGGCTGACGCCGCCGGGGTGTGCGGCCCAGTGGTCGACCCCCGAGCCGAAGACTCAGCGCCCCGGGGTACGCGACAGGGACTCGCCTCCGGGGCATCCGCCCCCGGTCGGCAGGCGAATCGTGGCGAGCGCGAATTCTACACCCGGCCAGCCCCGCTGAGGGGCCCGCCGGCGGCCCGAGCGCGGAGGTGCCTCCCAGGGGTGCCCGAGGCGACGGGCTCCCATCGTGCCAACCCGACAGGGACACCGCCACCGACCGGCGGGTCTCAGCGATAGCGGGCGACCCCAGCGCGACAGTGCCATCCTGGGGTCGTCCAAGAGCGAAAGTTTAGACGTGCATGGCCGTCGTGGCCCGGCCTCGGTCCTCTCCGAACCGAGGAACCATTGCCGGCGCGACTGCTCAGATCGCCGCCCGCCACCAGGGCGGGCGAGTCGCCCGACGGTCCCTGCGCGCGGTACCGATTTAGGAACAACATGAAAAGAATGCTGATCAATGCAACTCAGCCGGAAGAGTTGCGTGTGGCGACCGTCGACGGTCAAATCCTCTACAACCTCGATATTGAATCCCCCGGACGCGAGCAGAAAAAGGCCAACATCTACAAGGGCACCATCACCCGGGTAGAGCCTAGCCTGGAGGCCGCCTTCGTCGATTACGGCGCGGACCGCCACGGCTTCCTCCCGCTGAAGGAGATCTCCCGGGCCTATTTCGAGCCCGACTCCGCCAAGCCCGGCACCCGCATCAACATCAAGGAGGTGTTGAAGGAGGGCCGCGAGGTCGTGGTCCAGATCGACAAGGAGGAGCGCGGCAACAAGGGAGCGGCGCTCACCACCTTCATCTCGCTCGCCGGCCGTTACCTGGTCCTGATGCCCAACAACCCCCGCGCGGGCGGGGTATCGCGCCGCATCGAGGGCCAGGACCGCAGCGAGCTGCGCGACGTCATGAGCCAGCTCCAGATCCCCGAGGACATGGGGCTCATCGTGCGCACCGCGGGGGTGGGCAAGAACACCGAAGAGCTCCAGTGGGACCTGGACTACCTGCTCCAGCTCTGGAAGGCCATCGAGACGTCGGCGGCAGAGCGCAAGGCCCCTTTCCTGATCTACCAGGAAAGCGACGTCATCATCCGCTCCATCCGCGACTATCTGCGGGCGGACATCGGCGAGATCGTGATCGACGACCGGGCGGTCTACGAGCGGGCCGAGACCTTCATGCGTCAGGTCATGCCGAGCAACCTGAAGAAACTGCGGCTCTATCAGGACGAGGTACCGCTCTTCACCCGCTACCAGATCGAAAGCCAGATCGAGACCGCCTTCCAGCGGGAGGTGCGGCTGCCCTCCGGGGGCTCCATCGTGATCGACCACGGGGAGGCCCTGACCGCGATCGACATCAACTCGTCCCGCGCCACCAAGGGCGCGGACATCGAGGAGACGGCGCTCAACACCAACCTGGAGGCGGCCGATGAGATCGCCCGGCAGCTGCGCCTGCGCGACCTCGGCGGACTCTTCGTCATCGACTTCATCGACATGACACCGCCCAAGAACCAGCGGGCGGTGGAGGATCGGCTGCGCGACGCGCTGAAGCACGACCGGGCCCGGGTCCAGGTGGCGCGGATCTCGCGCTTCGGGCTCCTGGAGATGTCGCGCCAGCGCCTGCGCCCCTCCCTCGGCGACTCCACCACCATCGAGTGCCCCCGCTGCCACGGCCAGGGCAAGATTCGCGGGGTGGAGTCCCTCGCCCTCTCGATCTTGCGGATCATCGAAGAAGAGGCGATGAAGGAGAGCACGGATCGCATCGTCGCCCAGCTGCCGGTCAGTGTGGCCACCTTCCTGCTCAACGAGAAGCGCCGCGCCATCCTCGACATCGAGAGTCGCCAGGACGTCCAGGTGGTGCTTCTGCCGAACGAGCACGTCGAGACCCCGGACTACCAGATCGAGCGCGTCCGCACCCAGGATGCGGCCAAGCTCGCACCGGATGTGTCGAGCTACGAGCTGACCGCACCACCCGAGGCCAAGGCCGCGCCCTTCTACGCGAAGCTCGGGCAGCCCGTGCAGGCCGAGGAGCCGGCCGTGAAGCAGGTG
>JBGSUY010000833.1:0-3182 GCA_041753195.1 Chromatiaceae bacterium | reverse complement strand
CCCGGGCCAGACGCTGCGCGTCCCCGGTGGCTCCGCCGCCGGGCCGGTGCTCACCCACCGGGTTAAAAAGGGCGACTCACTGGGCACCATCGCCCGCCGCTACGGGGTCACCGTAGGGGAGCTCAAGCGCTGGAATCCGCTGGCCGCCAACACGGTCAGGGCCGGCGAGGTGATCCGAATCCACAAACGCGCGGGCTAGGCCCCGGGCCCACCCGAGCGGGCGTCGGTTCGCGCCGCCGGGTCCGGATCCCCGGGCCTGGCTGGCTAGCGAACCTTTGACCTTCGGTCGCCGGGAGCCTTTATCCCGGGGGCAGGCGCACCGATGTGACAGGGTTCGTAAGCCATACCCAGCCCTCGGATCCCAGCGGCCCGTGGACTCCCAAGCCTTGAATCTGGATACCCCCGCCGACCCCGCGGACCCCGGCGAGCAGCCCCGGTGCCTGGAGGGCACCACCAGCACCTCTCTGGTTCGGGTGCGGCTGGATCTGACCTGGCAGAGTGCCCTCGCCCGCCACCGCGACACCCGAATCGCGACCAAGCTGAACCTCTGGCGGGATCTGGTCCCACCGCAAATCGAGCGGGAGCTGTTCGACAAGCCCCGGGGCCACACGATCGAGCAGGATTTCACACCCGGTGAGCTGGTTGCCCCCTGGCGGCAGGACGACCAGGTCCAGGTGCGCAATCGCCAGTTCAACCGCCGCTACAGCGGCAGCGGCTCTGTGCAGCCCCGGGTGGGGCGCTTCTATCCGCGGGCCATCCTCCAGGACCTCGGTGGGGTCTTCCGAGCCGATCGGCACCCCTGCCGGCTCACGCGGGTAGATGGCGAGCACATCGGCGTCGACTTCAACCACCCCCTGGCCGAGCGACCCCTGCACCTCGAGGTGGCCATCCAGGACATCTGGGCCCATGGCGAGGAGCGGGGCGAGCGCTGCAACGCGGTCACGGACCTGGTCACCGCCAACGGTCCCGGCATGCAGGCCCGCTGGCGTGACCTGGCCACGGACTTCTGGTCCGATGAGCCCTTCAGGCGTCGAGACCCCCGACCGGACCCCGAGTTCTACCGGGAGCCGCGTCTGGTGGACCACCTCGACCGGGTTGCCGTCGCCCAGATCCAGGGCCTCTACGGGCGCCTGATCCCCCCTGGCTCGCGCATCCTCGACCTGATGTCGAGCTGGCACTCCCACCTGCCGGAGCCCCTGGCCGCCGGCACCGTGGTGGGGCTCGGTCTGAACCGGGCCGAGTTGGAGGCCAACCCCGTGCTCGACGAGCGACGGGTGCAGGATCTGAATGCCGAGGGCCGACTGCCCTTTCCCGACGGTTCCTTCGATGCCGTGGTGTGCACCGCCTCGGTGGAATACCTGGTGGAGCCCTTCGCGGTCTTTCGCGAGGTGGCTCGTGTGTTGAGACCGGGCGGGGTCTTCGTGGTGACCTTCTCCAATCGCTGGTTTCCACCCAAGGCCATCGCCATCTGGGAAGGCATCCACGAGTTCGAGCGCCCCGGTCTGGTGCTGGACTATTTCGCGGAGTCCGGCCTTTTCCGGGACCTGGAGACTTGGTCCCTGCGTGGCCTGCCGCGACCCGTGGACGACAAATACGCCGACCGGCTGGCGCACTCGGACCCGGTCCACGGGGTCTGGGGCTACCGGGTGTCAGGGCCCCTTGATCGCGATGACTGAAGGCGTCGATCCCTACGCCTTCCTGCAGTCGGCCTCGGGCCAACTCGATGGGATGGATGCCGCGAGCCTCGATCGGTTACTCGATGACGTCGAGTACCTCTACGAGGTCATGGACCCGGAGCTGCAGCACCTCGCCGAGCAGGTGATGGAGGGGATCCAGGCCCGCCTCGAGCCCTACGCCGCCCCTGACACGCGCGTCGGCGCGGCGGTCCATCGAAGTAACAATCCCCCGGCAAAGCCGGGGCCTTGAATTCGTGAGCCGCTCAAAGCGGCTAACGGGGACGCTCACGCGTCCCCGCGGTTCTTGCGCCACCTAAAGGTGGCAGGTCAACGCCAGAGGCGTAGCTGGTCCAATCGCTGGTCCTCCTGCTCCTGGTGCCTGATGTAGCGGCGCACCACCTCCTCGTCGCGACCCACGGTCGAGACGAAGTAGCCGCGCGCCCAGAAGTGCTGGCCTACAAAGTTGCGCTTGCGCTCGCCGTAGACCCGCGCCAGGTGGATGGCACTTTTGCCCTTGATATACCCCACCACCTGCGACACCGCATACTTCGGCGGGATCGCGATCAGCATGTGAACGTGATCGGGCATCAGATGCCCCTCGAGGATCCGACTGTCTCGGTGCTCGGCTAAGTTGCGGAACACCTCCCCAAGGTGACGGCGTAACTGCTCATACAGCGTTCGACGACAACACTTCGGAATGAACACTACGTGATATTTACACTCCCACTTGGAGTGGCTTAGGCTCTCGCTCTCGTCCATCGGGATTCTCCACTGTCGTGTGCTTGGCGGCTCACGGCTCGGAGTGTCCCCGATGGACTCCCGCAAATGTCAAACTTCTACTGCCACCCCGGCAAAGCCGGGGGTTTTCCCGCTATTGGAAAAAAAGGTTATTTCAGGCGGCGCCCGGACAGGGGTTAACGGGCGAGATCAGGTCGTCTGAAGGTGGTCTCGGCTAGGACCGCCGCTTCGGCCACCTGCTGGCGCAGCGTCTTGCCATTGGCCAGGACGCGGTCGTGTTGACCACGAACGAGCCAGTCGGCGGCCGCTTCGGGACAGGGCGCCTCGACGAACAGGTCGTAGAGGTCGGCCTCGCGGTCGGCCACATAGGTCAGGCGGGTGTTGGGCAGTTGCTCAGCCAGCTCATTGACCTGCCGGTAGCCGTCGACCCAGCGCACGCTTTCCTTGTCTTCCAAGGGGCGGTTGGGATCCTTGTCCTGCCCCAGGCTGCCGGGCGCGCGCACCCACCGGTGCACACCGAGCAGTCCCAGGCAGAGCCGCTCGGGGGTCAGCGCCAGCGTCGGATGCAGATACAGTCCCTGGCGGGTCTCCCGGTTGAGCGGCCCCAGGCCCTGCATGGAGGGTCTGCCGGTGTAGTCGATCTCACTGGTGTCCTCGATACACAGCACCTGCGGGTGCGCGCCCATGCGCTCGACGGTGCAGGCGAAGTGCGGGGCGAGCACCGCCTCGGCGGTGACCGCGGCATGGTCGAACAGGCGGTAGGCGGCG
>JBGSUY010000832.1:0-11728 GCA_041753195.1 Chromatiaceae bacterium | reverse complement strand
GGCGGTCAAGAGGCTTGCGGCGCTGCGAAAGAGGAAGCGCTTGCCCTCGCAGCCGGTGCCCGCCACGGAGATGTCCCGCTTCGTGCGCGGGGGGCGCAGCGGCGTGGTCCTGATGGGCTCCCATGTGGCGACCTCGTCGCGGCAGCTCGACTACCTCACCCGGCGCACCGACGTCGTCCCGATCCTGATCGACCTGGAACTTCTCATCGAGGCCGAGGACCTGCTGCTGGCGGACATCCTGAGCCGGCTGGACGAGGCCCAGCGGGCCGACCGCGGTGCTGTCCTCTACACCAGCCGTGGCGAGCGCCGGTTCCCGAGCAAGGCGGAGCGGCTGGCCTTCGGCGAGCGGGTCTCGGCCTTCCTGGTGAGGATCGTTCAGAACCTTCCCCAGGACATCGGCTTCCTCATTAGCAAGGGCGGCATCACCTCCAACGACACCCTGAGCAAGGGGCTGGCGCTGCGAACCGCCCGGGTCCTGGGACAGGTCCGCCCCGGCTGCTCGGTGGTGCGCTGTCCCTCGGATCACCCCCGCTTCCCGGACCTGCCGGTGGTCATATTCCCAGGTAACGTGGGGGGTGAGGAGGCCTTGGCCGAGGTTTACGGCATCCTGTCGGCTCAGCCCAAGGACCGGCAGGGGGATCGGTCAGGAGAGCGGCGGGACGCCGCCTAGGGGGACGACCTAACCGGCCAGTGCCTCGAAACCCGGCCAGCGGGTATCCGGCGGCGGGGCCTCGAGCAAGGACGGGTGGCACCGGAAGGTGCGCGGCGCAAGGCGCGTCAGCAGCCCGGCGCGCTTGAGCTCGGCCATATGTCGGCTGACTGACTCGGGGGAGACGCCGAGGATGGCGGAGATGTCGACCACTGGCGGAAGCTGGACGGCGTCGAGTGGATCGCCGCTGATGTCGACGAGCAGCCGCACCAGATCCGCGAGCCGATGGGAGACGGTTCCAGTCCCCAGGATGGCGATCCAACGGTCCGCCCAGACGACCTGCTCGTTCCACTTTTCCATCAATCCTTGGATGAGCCTTGGATGCTGATCATGAAGCGCGTGGACCACGCCGGCGGGAATCTGGCACAGGCTGGTGGTGCGCAGGCTGACCGCCGTGTGGGCATAAGGCCGCCCGGCCAGGGCCTCGAGTCCTAAGGTGGCGCCACGCCCCAGCAACCGGACGATGCGGCTGCCGCGGCCCGGGAGCTCCATCAGCAGCTTCACGACACCGACCCGGACGGTGAAGACCGCGCCGCAGAGATCGCCCGCGGTATAGATGACGCTGCCCCGACGCAGCACCCCGTTACCGATGGGTGCCGCGATAGCCTCCAGATCGGGGGCCAGGAGGTCCGCGAAGAGGGCAGAGCCGCGCAGGGTGCAGTGTTGGCAGTCGGAGCTCGCGTTCCGGAGGAAATGGACGCAGGCCTGGTGGCCGTCCACGGATCGGTCGAGGGAAGGGTTTATCATGGCTGAGGTCCACTCTTTGCCGGCGGCCGTCGTCGCTCGGGATCCGGGTCGGGAAGACAGGCTCCGCCCCATCGCTTCCTCGAGGGACCATATCACAGCGCTCAACGGGGTCCAGATTCGAGCGGGGGCCGCGCGACGACCGGCGGGAACGAGGGTCCTGAGCGGAGCTGGGCGACGCGGCTCCAGAGATCCCCAGAGGCCGGAGGTCGGGCCTTGGGTTCGCGGGAGGCGACCGCAGGGAAAGGCCAAAGCGGATTGGAACGTCGGTCGAACCCTATCAGCGCTGGCCGTTCCAGGGTTTTCGGTTGGCTTCAGACCGTCCCTGACTCGGCGTCGGAGTTGGCGCCTCGCCGCGATCGGACCCTGCGGAGGCCGTCGAGCCGCCTCGGATCTCGCGCCGGGGCGGCGCTCCGACGGATCCACCGCGACCCTTGGGCGTTTCGGCGACGCCGGGGTAGTATCGCCCCAGTGGTCTCCCCTTCCTTGGCCCGAGCCCTGCGAGCAGTACCCCATGAAGAACCCCCCCCAGGACCAGGCGCTGGCGCGCGACGTTGAGCTGTTCACCACCCTGCTTGGGGAGGTTCTGCGGGAGCACAGCCGCAAGCGGGTGCTGGTGATCGTGGAGCGCCTGCGCGAGGGCTTCAGGCAGCTGCGGGAGCGGGAGGATGCCGACCTGCGTGCCAAGCTCATGAAACGCATCGAGGGGCTGGACGCCCAGACCCTCTCCGAGGTGATCCGCGCCTTCACCATCTATTTCGGCCTGGTGAACACGGCGGAGGAGCTGAACGCCTATCTCGACCGCATGGACCGCATCAGCTCAGGCGAGCGGCTCTGGGTGGGCTCGCTGGACGATACGGTTCGCCAGTTCCATGCCGAGGGCGTCGCGCCGGAGAACTTCCAGAGCCTGCTCGAGCACCTGGTCTACCTGCCAGTGTTCACCGCCCACCCCACCGAGGCCAAGCGGCGCACCATCCTGGAGACCTTTCGCCGCATCTTCCTGGTGGCCCAGGACCTGCACCGCCGCAAGCTCAACGAGGAGGAGCTGGAGGAGCGGCTCCAGGCCATCGTCACCCAGATCCAGATCCTCTGGAAGACCGACGACGTGCGCCTGCACAAGCCCCAGGTCACCGACGAGGTGAGCCAGGGGCTCTATTTTTTCCGGGAGTCCCTGTTCGAGGCGGTCCCCGAGGTCTACCGCTACCTGGAGCGGGCGGTGCGCCGCGCCTATGGCCCGGGGAGCGGCATCCGGGTGCCGAGTTTCATCCGCTTCGGCTCCTGGATCGGCGGGGATCGGGACGGCAACCCCTTCGTCAAGCCCGAGACCACGGAGCTGGCGGTGCGCATGCACCATGAGATGGTGCTGCAGGAGTACTTGCGTCGAATCGGCGAGCTGGCGCGGATGTTGAGCCACTCCTTGGCCCTGTGCCAGCCCTCCTCCGCCTTCATGGACAGCCTCGAGAGCGACGAGGACTATTGGCTCGGCACCATGGGCGAGAGCCTGCGCCGCTACGTCAACGAGCCGTACCGGCGCAAGCTCGCCATCATGACCCACCGCCTGGAGGCCAACCTGGAGCGGGTGCGCGCACGCATCGCCGGGCGTCATCATGAGCCTCTGCCGGAGGGCTACGGGAGCGACCGGGAGTTTCTCGCCGACCTCTACCTGATCCGCGACTCCCTGATCCACCACGGGGACGCCAATGCCGCCTCCGGTCCCCTGAAGGACCTGATCCGGCTCGCCGAGGGCTTCGGCTTTCATCTCGTGCACCTGGACATCCGCCAGGAGTCCACCCGCCATACCCAAGCGGTGACCGAGCTGTTCGCCCGCCAGCCGGGGGCACCCTACTACGGAGCCTTCGAGGAGCCGCAGCGGCTCACCGCCCTGGCGGAGGCCATCGCCCATCCCCATCCCTTCGTCATCGACAAAGCCACCTTGACCCCCGAGACCCGGGAGACCCTGGAGGTCTTCGAGGTCATCGCCCGGCTCCGCGCCGAGATCGGCCAGGGCTGCTTCGGCCAATACGTCATCTCCATGACCCATGCCGCAAGCCATGTGATGGAGGTGATGCTGCTGGCCCGCCTCGCCGGGCTCGCGGGCAAGGACCGCTCGGGCTGGTTCTGCGACCTCCAGGTCTCGCCCCTGTTCGAAACCATCGAGGACCTGGGCCACATCGACGGCGTCATGAGCACCCTGTTCGACGACGAGACCTACGGCGCCCTGCTCAAGGCCTCCGGCAACCAGCAGGAGGTGATGCTGGGCTATTCGGACTCCTGCAAGGACGGCGGCATCCTGTCGTCGGGCTGGAGCCTGTATGACGCCCAGAAGAAGGTCATCGCCCTGGCGGACGACCGCCAGGTCGCCTGCCGACTCTTCCACGGCCGCGGCGGTACCGTGGGGCGGGGCGGCGGGCCCACCCACGAGGCCATCCTGGCCCAGCCCCCGGACACGGTGCACGGGCAGATAAAGTTCACCGAGCAGGGGGAGGTGCTGTCCTATCGTTATGCCAACCCGGAAACCGCCCGCTACGAGCTGATCATGGGGGTCAGCGGACTCATCAAGGCCAGCCGCTGCCTGATCGAGCCCCCCCAGGAGGACCGCAACGACTATCTGGGGATCATGGACGAGCTGGCCCGCTACGGGGAGGAGGCCTACCGCAAGCTGGTCCGGGAGACCGAGGGCTTCCTCGATTATCTCTACGAGTGCACCCCCCTGGATGCCATCGCGCTGCTGAACATCGGCTCCCGGCCGTCCCACCGCAGGTCGGGTGATCGTGCGCTCTCCTCCATTCGCGCCATCCCCTGGGTCTTCGGCTGGGCCCAGTCCCGCCACACCCTGCCCGCCTGGTTCGGCATCGGTGCGGCCCTGGAGCGCTGGCGCGGCAGCGACCTGGAGCGCCTCGCCAAGCTCCAGCGCATGTACCAGGAGTGGCCTTACTTCCGGGCCCTGCTCTCCAACACCCAGATGTCACTCTTCAAGGCGGAGATGCACATCGCCCGCCAGTATCTGCGCCTGGCTCAGGACCCGAAGCGGGCCCAGGGGATCTTCGACCTGATCGAGGCGGAGTATCAGCGGACCCTGACCCAGGTCCTGCAGGTGGCGGGGTTGCGGGGACTCATGGAGGAGACCCCGGAGCTGGCCCACTCCCTTGCCCGCCGGAACCTCTATCTGGACCCCCTGAACCACATCCAGGTGATGGCGCTGGAGCGCTACCGCGGTGAGACCGACGAGGCCAAGCGCGCGGACTGGCTCGACCCGCTGCTGCGCAGCATCAACGCCATCGCCGCCGGGATGCGCAATACCGGGTAGGGCGGAACGCCAAAGGCGGTTCCGCCAGCTTGCATCGATCGTGCGGCCGTGGCGGCCTCTTGAGAGGGCCTATCGCGCCGAGGGCGGCGCTCCTACGGCAACGGTAAGAGCGGCGCCCCGCCGCGATGGGACCCCGCCGACGTAGCGCCGTTTGAGAGGTCTGGTCGCGCCGAGGGCGGCGCTCCTAGCCGACCGGCAGCCGCTGGTAGATCTCGTTCATGCGGCGCAGGCGTCCCGGTGTGTCCGGCGGCACCATGTCCCACCGGAAGCGCCAGGACCAGTTGCCGTCCGCCACCCCGGGGACGTTCATGCGGTGTTCCCCGCCCAGGGCCAGGACATCCTGCATGGGCAGGATGGCGAGATGGGAGCGGGAGGCCAGCGCCGCCCGGACCATCGGCCAGGGCATGGCCTCCCAGGAGTTGCCGAGGAGCTCGTAGACATAGCCCTTGGCGCCGTCGCTTAAGGACTCGAACCACCCAACTGTGGTGTCATTGTCGTGGGTGCCGGTGTAGACCACCGAGTCCCGATCATGGCGGAACGGGACATAGGGGTTCTCCGCCTCCCCGGAGAAGGCGAACTGCAGGACCTTCATCCCCGGCAGCCGGAAGCGCTTGCGCAGGGCCTCCACTTCCGGGGTGATGATCCCAAGGTCCTCCGCCACCAGGGGCAGGGGGCCGAAGACGTCATGGAGGCGCTCGAACAGGGCCTCCCCCGGCGCCTTGACCCAGCGGCCCTGGGTCGCCAGCTCCGCGGTCGCCGGGATCTGCCAGTAGGACTCGAAGCCCCGGAAGTGGTCGATGCGCACCAGGTCGAAGAGCCGCATCTGGGTGCGGATGCGATCGATCCAGAACTGAAAGCCGCTCTCGGCCATGCGTCGCCAGTTGTAGAGTGGATTGCCCCAGCGCTGGCCGGTGGCGGAGAAGTAGTCGGGGGGCACCCCGGCCACGTTGCGCATACGACCGTCCGTGTCTAGGTCGAAGTCCTGGGGCCGCGCCCAGACCTCGGCGCTGTCGTGGGCCACGAAGATGGGCAGGTCGCCGAACAGCTTGACGCCGCGGGCGTTGGCGCAGTCGCGCAGGGCATGCCACTGGGTGAAGAACAGATACTGCTCGAAACGCAGATAGCCCAGCTCGCCTGAGAGTTGATCCCGCGCCTCCCGCAGAGCCTCGGGCTCGCGGTCCCGCAGGTTGGCCGGCCACAGCCACCATTCCCGCTCCAGCTCCTCGCGCAGGGCACGGAACAGGCAGTAGTCCTCGAGCCAATACGCATTGTCGGCGATGAAGGCCGCCAGCGTCTGGCGCTCCGAGGTGTCCGCCTGGGTCTGGAATCCCGCCCAGGCGTGGCGCAGAGCCCGCTCCTTGGCCCCATCTGGCTCCTCCCTGGTGTAGTCCGGCAGTGCCAGCAGCCAGCCCTTCTGAAGCAGGGGCTCCAAGGCGATGAGTCGGGGATTGCCCGCATGCACCGAGCTCGTCTGATAGGGGGAACGCTCCACCAGGGTGGGCCCAACCGGGAGCATCTGCCAGACGGAGAATCCGCCATCGAGAAGGAAGTTCACGAAGTAATAGGCATCCGCCCCCAGGTCGCCGCAGGCGCCCGCCCCGGGTAGGGAGGTCAGGTGCAGGAGCAAGCCGGCGCGTCGGCGGTCGAGACAATCCGCTGGGGCGGTTTCCAAGGGGGCCGTCATTGGGGCCATGGTGGCTGCCTTCCTGTGACTCTTGGGTCCGATCAGTTTAGGTCTTGGAAATCCGTAGGAGCGCCACCCTCAGCGCGATGGGCCCCTCCGGCCCTTCAACCGCCCGACAGCTGCCGTCGCGGCGGGTCGCCGCTCCTGCGCTCGGTTGCGATCAATCCGTAGGAGGCGCGGCGGGCGGACGATCCGAATCACCGGATCTGATTGATGTTCTGGCTCAGCATCTCCGGGGAGACCAGGGTGACGCCGCCCTCCGAGACGAAGAACCCAGCGGCCCGGTCCGCCTCCGGATCATAGCCGATGACGGTCCCCTCCTTGAGGTCGCAGAAGCGGTCGATGACCGCGCGGCGGATGCGGCAGTAGCGCCCGATGGTGACGTCGGGCAGCACCACCGAGTCCTCCACCAGGGCGAAGGAATTGACTCGCACGTTGGAGAACAGCAGGGAGTGGCGCACCCGAGACCCGGAGATCACGCAGCCGCCGGAGACCATGGAGTCCACCGCCATGCCGCGCCGGTCGTCGTCGTCGAAGACGAACTTTGCCGGGGGCAGCTGCTCCTGGTAGGTCCAGATGGGCCAGTTCTTGTCATAGAGGTTGAGCGGCGGGGTGACCCCGATCAGCTCCAGGTTGGCCTCCCAGAAGGCGTCGATGGTGCCCACATCCCGCCAGTAGGCCTGCTCGCCGCTGCGCGGGTCCCGGAAGGCGTGGGCCATGACATGGTAGCGCGCGATCACCGCGGGGATGATGTCCTTGCCGAAGTCGTGGGTGGAGTTGGGGGTGTCCGCGTCCCGGATGAGCTGCTCGTAGAGGAAATCCCGGTTGAAGACATAGATACCCATGGAGGCGAGGCAGCGCTCCGGGTGACCGGGCACCGTCTCCGGATCCTCGGGCTTCTCCTGGAAGCGCACCACCCGGCCATCCGCGTTCACGGACATGATGCCGAATTCCCGCGCCCGCTCTCGGTCGACCTCGATGCAGCCCACGGTCATGTCGGCGCCGGTCTCCACGTGGTGGGCGATCATGGCCCCGTAGTCCATCTTATAGATGTGGTCCCCCGCCAGGATCAGGACATAATCCGGGTCATGGTTGCGGATGATGTCCAGGTTCTGGAAGACGGCGTCGGCGGTGCCGGCGTACCAGGCGGTCTCCGCCACCCGCTGCTGGGCGGGCCACAGCTCCACGAACTCGCCGAACTCCCCGCGCAGGAAGCCCCAGCCCTTCTGGATGTGCAGGATCAGGGAGTGGGCCTTGTACTGGGTCAGGACCCCAATGCGGCGGATGCCGGAGTTGATGCAGTTGGAGAGCGGAAAATCGACGATCCGGAACTTGCCGCCGAAGGGGACCGCGGGCTTCGAGCGCCAGGCGGTGAGATGCTTGAGGCGCGAGCCGCGTCCGC
This sequence comes from Chromatiaceae bacterium, assembly GCA_041753195.1. Lineage (GTDB taxonomy): Bacteria > Pseudomonadota > Gammaproteobacteria > Chromatiales > Chromatiaceae > Thiodictyon. Next base: position 3,882 of record JBGSUY010000832.1, on the reverse strand, counting down.
CGGCCAGGATCAGGGCCAGGGTGTTGCGGGTCAGACGGCTGACGAACCGGGGGCTCGAGGTCGCCATGGGTCCTCCGCAGAGTCAGGGTGGGCGAGCGATGACGCCGATGGCTCTATGGTACCATCTTGCCAGCTCGAGGCACCGCATCGCTGGTCGGAAGCGCTCCGGGCCTGGTGATCCAGGCCCCATCGAATGAGGCCACCCATCCGGACGCGAGCGCCCCTATCCGCGTGCGGTGAAGAAGAACGAATCCGCGCCCCGACGACCCAGGAACCTAACGGGTGGAGTCCCATCGGAGACGCCGGGTCCAGGACCACTGCCCCCTTACGATTCCTCCGCCGAGCCATTCACTCCGGAGGGGATGCACCCCAGAGGATGACACCACATGGCCACTCCGCCCCGCCCCGCCCCCAAGCTTCCAGAGCCCCTGCAGCGCGTCATTGAGGCGCGCCACCATGACCCCTTCGAAGTCCTTGGGCGGCACCCCTCGGGCAACCGGGTGACGGTGCGCGCCTTCCTGCCGGAGGCCGAGCGGGCGCGCATCGTCGAGGCGGACGCGGAGCTCAGCCGGATCGAGGGGACGGATCTCTTCGTCTGGGAGGGGGACGCATCCAAGGTCCCGGAGCGTTACCGCATCGCCTGGGAGGGCAAGTCGGGGAACCGGTGGAGCGCCCACGACCCCTACTGCTTCCCCACCCAGCTCGGAGACTTCGACCTGCATCTCTTCGGTGAGGGCCGCCACTGGCACGCCTACCGCTTCCTCGGCTCTCACCTGCGCGAGGTGGACGGGGTGGCCGGCGTTCAGTTCGCGGTCTGGGCCCCCAACGCGGAGCGAGTCAGCGTGGTGGGGGACTTCAACGGCTGGGACGGGCGCGCCCATCCCATGCGGGTGCGCGGCGGCTCCGGGGTCTGGGAGCTCTTCATCCCCGGGATCGGGGCGGGCGGCTATTACAAGTACGAGATCCGCGATCGCTCCGGCATCAGCCACGTCAAGATCGACCCCTACGCCAACGCCTTCCAGAACCGGCCGGAGACCGCCGGGTTCATCACCGCCCCCTCGAGCTTCCGCTGGACCGACGAGACCTGGATCAAGCAGCGGGCGGAGACCGACTGGCAGCGCCGGCCCTTCTCGGTCTACGAGGTGCACCTGGGATCCTGGCAACGGGACGCCGACGGCGGCTTCCTCAACTACCGGGAGATCGCCGAACAGCTCGCGGACTATGTGAAGGAACTCGGGTTCACCCACATCGAGCTACTGCCCATCACCGAGCACCCCCTGGACGCCTCCTGGGGCTACCAGTGCACCGGCTACTTCGCCCCCACCAGCCGCTTCGGCACGCCCGACGACTTCCGCTTCTTCGTCGATCACCTGCACCGCCACGGGATCGGCGTGCTGCTCGACTGGGTGCCCGCCCACTTCCCCCGCGACACCTATGCCCTGGCCCAGTTCGACGGCTCGGCCCTCTACGAGCATGCGGACCCGCGCCTGGGGGAGCACAAGGACTGGGGCACCCTCATCTTCAACTTCGGGCGCAACGAGGTGAAAAACTTCCTGCTCTCCAGCGCCCTCTACTGGCTCGCCGAGTTCCATATCGACGGGCTACGGGTGGACGCGGTCGCCTCCATGCTCTATCTGGACTATTCGCGCAAGGCCGGCGAGTGGGTCCCCAACAAGTACGGCGGCAACGAGAACCTGGAGGCGGTGGACTTCATCCGGCAGCTCAACACCGTCACCCACGAGCAGCACCCGGGAAGCCTCATGATCGCCGAGGAGTCCACCGCTTGGCCGGCGGTCTCCCGCCCCACCTACCTGGGCGGCCTGGGCTTCAGCATGAAGTGGAACATGGGCTGGATGCACGACACCCTCTCCTACATGGAGAAGGACCCCATCTACCGCCACTACCACCACGACCTGCTGACCTTCGGGCTCCTCTACGCCTTCACCGAGAACTTCGTCCTGCCCTTCTCCCACGACGAGGTGGTGCACGGCAAAAAGTCCATGCTGGACAAGATGCCGGGGGACGCCTGGCAGCGCTTCGCCTCCCTGCGGCTCCTCTATACCTTCATGTTCAGCTACCCGGGGAAGAAGCTCCTGTTCCAGGGCTGCGAGTTCGCCCAGGGCCGGGAATGGGACTTCGACGCCGCGCTTGACTGGGAGCTCCTGGAGCGCCCCCCGCACCAAGGGGTGAAGAAGATCCTCACGGATCTCAACCGGCTTTACCGGGAGCAGCTCGCCTTGCACGAGGTGGACTTCGATGGGGCGGGCTTCGAATGGATCGACTGCCACGACAGTTCCCAGTCGGTGCTGAGCTACATCCGCAAGGACCGCGCGGGCGACCAGATCGTGGCCGCCGTGTTCAACTTCACCCCGGTGCCTCGCACCAACTACCGCATCGGCGTCCCCAAGCCCGGCTTTTACCGGGAGGCGATCAATTCCGACGCCGAGTACTACGGTGGCAGCAACGTCGGCAACCAGGGCGGGGTCCTCTCCGAGCCCGTGAGCTGGATGGGTCGACCCCACTCCATCCCCATCGCCGTCCCCCCCCTGGGCGGCTTGGTGCTGGTCCACGAGCCCCTGCCGGAGGGTGACCCTGAATCGGCGGTCGCCATAACCGACGCCGAGACTTCAGTCCCGAGGACGATTCCGGGGGCGAATCCGCGGTCGAGCGTCGCTGGGGAGTCCTCTGCGCCGGTGGGGGCCCCGGACGATCCTCCAACAGCGGACTCCACGCCCCCCGCCCTGTCCAGCTGAGATCTCCTGTCCTTCCGCGCTGGCCCGAGCGCTGGGCCAGGGCCTCGACCCCGGGGCCCGGCACCAGGGGCCGCCCCGCCCCTGGTGAGCCGCGCGGTCGCCGGCATCGCCGAACGGCGATCCAGTTGGCACCAGCGCAGGGCGTGCCCCCCTAAACTTGCATCCAAAGTGCGCGCGCACCGGAAAAAAGATCCCAAACGCAAGGCGTAAGCGTCACGCGACGCGGACCTTCGATGAGGGACGGATCAGCTAAGGGTAATACCCGCGACCTCGAGTCGGGGGCCCTACTGTATTTCCGGGGTCGCAATGATGGCAGAACGAAGACGCTCAAACGTGCTGGCTTTCGAGTCCCCCGGTTCGGCCCCTGCGGTCTCCATCTCCGCCGACGCGGCCCACTTGCTCACCCTCTGCCGGGATCGCCTGGCCCATGGCGTGGCCACCGCCTTTGCGGGCAACCTGGGCAAGGCCCACGACGACCTGCTCGGCATGGCGGATCGGGCCACCAGCCTGGAGCACCAGCAGCTCTATTTTGCGGCCATTGAGTTCCTCGCCAATCGCGGCCAGCCCCTCCTGCAACAGTTTCGCGCCGGCTACGTCGCCCATTTCGAGGCCAGCCTGGCCGGCCTGCGCCGGGGCCGGCGCCTGGAGCGGCCCGAGGAGCTGGGGGAGCTGAGCCTCATCGACACCGAGGACTTCGAGCGCGACCTGGCAATTGGCAAGCTCTCCGCCCGCGCCGCCTGCAACTGCGCCAACCAGCTCACCGCCCTGGAGCGCCGGCTCGCGGCCCTGCTGCACCTGCCACGGGTCAGCCAGGATGACAATCCCCTGAACCCGCGGGCGCTGTTCAACGCCATGTTGGGAGCCCTGAACGCGCTAGGGGCGGCCGATCAGCTGGCCCTGACCCTGCTGCAGGAGTTCGAGCGCCAGACCTCGGTGGAGCTTCCCGGAATCTACAACGAGCTTAACCGGGAGCTGGTGGATGGCGGGGTCCTGCCCAAGATTCCGGTGGGCCTGGCGCGACCCGCCCAGCGCAGTGAGGTCGAGGGGCTGTCCCACGAGCGGAATCCCAAGGCCGCGCTGGAGCCTACCCGGCCCGACGAGCCCGCCCCCTCGGGGGGCTGGTCCTACG
>JBGSUY010000831.1:0-6603 GCA_041753195.1 Chromatiaceae bacterium | reverse complement strand
GACGCCAGCGCGTGCGCAAACTCGCATCCTGGAGATGTGGCCGATGCCGCTTCTTGCGCCTTTGCGCGGCTGGGCGTAAGAATCCCAAGCAATCTCCCCGGTCGATCCGCCCTCATGGAGGCGAGCGCTCGGAGCTGCTACGCATCGCACTCCGCCGGACCCCGGCGGTGGCGTGCAGGGGCCCTTTGAGTCGGCTGCTGGAGCTCGGACGCACTGCTTGGGTCGCGGCGCCCTGGTGGTCCGAGGCACCGCATTTGGGACGGGCATCCGTTGGCGGGCTGAGTCCGGCGGCCACGCCCTTTCGCCTTGCGACGACCGGACGCCGACGAGCGGCGTCGCTGCAACCCGCCAGCGGATGGCACGGCGAATACCACCAATCACTCAAACGGGAGGGTGAACCATGGCCGAGCTCCTCGATTATTCCGGCCTTTATCAACTCCTTGCGGACCTCGTCGCAAAGAAGCGCACCGCTACCTTACTCGGCAGGACCGATACCAATCACTCTGTCATGATCGGGATTGGCGGCGGGAAGATCGTCTCTATGATCTGCGCCGGGAAACGGGGCCATTCCGCGATTACCGCGATCCGAGCCATCAGCGCCTTGACGTACCGCCTCGAAGACAAGGCGGCCATGGCCGGCGGAGCGGATCTGCCGTCCACCGATGACATCCTGCACGCCTTGAGACCCTGGGCCAGTGTCGAGGATATGGCCGGCATGGCGCCACCGCCAGGGCGCCTCGCGCCGGGTCAAGAAGGCAATGGGCCAAAGCTGTGCGACTTGTTCTCCCAGTTCGTCGGTCCCATTGCGCCCGTGCTGTGCTCAGAGGCCATCAGCGCCGCCGGCGGTTTGGGGGACGAGGCTCGGAAGGAGCAGGTCATTTTCACCCTAGCCAAAGAGATCGACGACCAAGCCGAGGCCACTCACTTCATCGAGCGTGCGCGCCGGATCCTTGGGGGAAACTAGGCGCCCACGCGGGCCTCTCACCCATTGGGAGGTGACAGGCCAGCGTCGGAGCAAGGCAGAGCGCTGGCTGCACCTCGGACCCTTGGGGAGACGGCGACGAGCCACCTTTCTGGCGATCGATCGGCTCGCCGCTCGAAGGCGCCGCCTCGGAGCCGGACGGTTTTCAAACACCGACGTGACTGATCCGGCGGGGCCGTCCCTGGCCTGGGCGGGAAACGCGAAGCCTCGGCGTTTCCTCAGGTGCGGGCTCGATTGAACCGCTTCATGACCTGGGCGAAGCTGCGCCGAAGCAGCTCCACGGAGCGCGCAAGGTCCCCGATCTCGTCGTTTCTCTTGATGTCCAAGGTCCGGTCGAGATCGCCCTTGACCACCGCTTGGGCGGCCTCGGTGATCTCGAGGATCGGCGAGATCAGTTTACGGCGTACCAGCAGATTGATGGTCACGAAGATCAGACCGAACATCAGGGTCAGCAAACCCACTGCCATCAGGCTACGCTCCATCGCCAGTGCATTGACGTCGGCAATCGGAACGCCCACCAGCTCGAGTCCCACGACGTCCCCATTCTTATAGCCATAGCCGCTGGTGCGGCCATACTCCCCAGTGATCTCAGGGTGCACCGTGTCCGGCTCCCCGTGACACTGAAGGCAGCCGGGTTGGCTCACGATGGGCGCCGACGTGACGAGCATGAGCTGGCCTCCCAACTCGCCCTGGGTTTGCAGATGCTTCACGCCGGGATCGCGGCGAAATCCCTGCAGCAGGTCACGCTCAAGAGGTTCCGGGCTGTTGGCAGGGTTGAGTGGATTGTCGGAGACGTTGCGGATGGCATACCTGCCCTGGATCTCCTTCAGGTTCTGCGCGACCCGACTCACCGCGACGATGCCGGAGAAGCCGGCGGAGTGAAACTGCTTGTTCTTGACGAACCAGGGGCGCATGTCGTCAGCGATATAGCCCTTGATGGACTTCACCAGGTCTCCGAGTAGGCGCAGCTCTGAGTTGGCCTGGGCAAACACCTCACCGCGGGTATAGAAATAGATCGCCGGGGCGCTGATCAAGATGCTGAGGAAATAGAGCAGCAAGAGAGAGAGATTGAATCGCCGGGCGACACTGCCTGTCTTGGCGGTCTGGGAAGGCACGGTAGTCATGGGGCTCCTCATCTCGCGTCGGGTGGGCCCGAGCCTCTGGGGCTCGCGGCATGGTTCTGTGGGTGGACGCCCAAAGACGGATGGGCGGCGCCCCCTGATCATCCGCCACCCCCTTCTCCCCGTTCCTTTACGTACATCGCACTACCGATGTGTCGCCCAAGCGCCTTTGGCTTCGGCGGCAAGATCCGTGACGCGCTGCCGGGCGAGTCGCGCGGCCTTGGGGCGTCGCGCCGAGGCTGCCATCCCGGGGGACTCGCGCCGGGGCGGCACTCCTACGCGATCCAGGCTCGAAGTACCGAACGCAGCTCGGAGAGCCGCGGCCCGGCGCACACCTGCACCTTGAGGTCCACGGCGCGGCGCAGATCGTGGGCAGGGAGCTGGCGGTAGCTCACCAGCATAGCGCGGGCCTGGAGGCCGCCCAGCAGGTCACCCAGGGTATCCAGCCGGTAGAGGGCATCGGCGCCCCGGCCCTCCTGACGCCAGCTCCGGGTCTTGCACTCGACGATGTAGAGCCGGTTCTCGGCCAGGCAGGCGACGTCGATCTCGTTGGGGACCGCCTCGCCGCGGCGACTCTCGCGGACGATGTCCACGGAGCGGGCCAGGTCCTGGACCTGGGGCAGCTCCCGGCGCAGGTCCCGCAGCAGGTCGAAGCAGTGCTCCTCCAGCCAGCCGCCGTTGACGAAGAAGCGGGCGTCCTCATCGGGAAAGCGCAGGCGTTTGCCGGTAGGCTCCAGCAGGCCCTCGGCGGCGAGGCGGTCGATGAGGTCCTGCAGCCGCTGGTCCTGGAGCTGACGGGGGTCCATCTCGGGAGAGACCAGTCCCCGCTCCGCCTCGTTGGCCAGGTAGTTGAGCCTGCCCAGGGCCTCGCCGTAGGTGCGGACGTTCGCCACCAGCCAGTCGGTGAGGGCCCGAAGCCGCCCGGGGATGCCGCTCGCGGTGCTAGCCTCGACGCACGCCCCGTGGGCCAGCAAGAAGGGGGCAAGGCCGAGCCGGTTGGCCAGGTCTACGGGCTCCCGGCCCGCGGGGTTCATCCAGATCACCCGGTCCCGCTCCGGGTGGACGTAGAAGATGGGCAGGTCGTAGGCGCGGAAGGCCTCGTAAGCGGCGATGCTCATGGGCTTGGTCCCGCCGGTGGCGTTCAGCGCGATGGCGCAGGCGGCCACCACCTCGTGCTCGCGCTCGAGGAGCTCCAGGACCCGGGTCTGCACGTGCTCCAGGTCCCAGGCGTCGGCGATCGGCCAGCGCCGGACTGGGATGCCACGGGAGCGGAGCACGTGCTCCAGCCACTTGGCCCGCTCCGTCATGTCGGGGCTGACCAAGAGGATGACGCGCCGGGGCGCCACCGCCGGGTCCAGGGCGGGGGTGAGATTCGGGGTGGCCTGGGTGGAGACCAGGCAGAGGTGGGTTTCTGGGTTCATTAAGGGCGATCTCGCAGGGCACCCTGCCAGGTCCGATCATCCCCTCCCTGGGGGGCGTGGGCGTCCCGCCCGGCGGCGGGCCCGCGGTCCAAGGGGAGAGTACACGACGGCTGGTCAGCACCTGAACGACCAGCGTCACAGGGTCTTCAGGGGCCCGAAGTTCACGTAGTCTCCATGATCGTGCTGGTAGACGATCACCCGGCAACTGTTGGCGAGCTCGGCACCCGTGAGGGCGGCGGCGACGGCGGGTCCGGCATGGAAGTAATGCACCACGTCGACCCCCTCGGCGACCTCACGCGCCGCCAGCTTTCGCAGGTCTTCGTGGATCCGCGGCATATCCTCCGGGGTCAGACCCCGGTCCCGCGTGAGGACGAAGTGGCGCTCCGGCGGGATCGACTTGAGGGCGTCGTCGGTCTGGCGGAAGCGCTCAACCGCGGGGCACACGTCTTTGCCCGGTAACAGATCCAGGACCAGGATCCCCGGCCGACCACCCGGTTTGTTTCGGAGCTCACGATACAGACGCCGGCGCTGGCGGCGCTGCCCCAGGGTGACCTCGTACCAGGTCCAGAGGACCGGGATGGCGATGAGGATACCGACCACCACCCCGATGGGGTCGAGATAGGCCATGATCAGGTCGGAAATGCTTTGCCACATGGAGCTGGGGTTCGGGGGCAAGGGAATAGGCGCAGACGCGGAGCCTTGAGGTAAGGGGTGAGCGGTGAGTCTGTCAGCGGTTGAGCCGTCACGGGTCAGGGGTCAAGGCGGAGTTGAACCGCCCAATCCGGTGTTCAGCCGATGCCGCCAGTTTTTAGGTGGATAGGCGAGCGTCACCACCCCCGAGTTGCGCCGTCGGGCTTCGGGCTAGACCGCCTCGCGGCGGGTTCGCGCTTGCTCCCCTGTCTGCATAAACCGTGTGTGCGTGACTCGGCCGCGCCCCCGTATCGCGGCGAGCCCGCTCCAACCCCGTAGGAGCGCCGCCCCCGGCGCGACCTCACCTCGCCGAAGGAACCGAGGCCGCGCCCCCGTATCGGCGCGGGGCGCCGCTCCGACCCCGTGGGAGCGCCGCCCCCCGGGGCGATATTACCCGAAGACTTTGTGGCAATCGGGACGTCCCATCGCGGCGGGGCGCCGCTCCTACGGGTCCCGGAACGCGACGGTCACCTGGTGGTTGGCCCGGTGCAGGGCGCTGACCAGGGACCGGAACCGCTCCAGGGTCTCCTCGTAATCCGCGTAGGCATCCGCGAAGGCCCGTGGCGGGACCTTCTCGATATCCCGCTCCTCCTTGTGGAGGATGCGCACATAGGCGGCCTCCTGGGCCCGCTCGGCGAGCTGCTCGAGGTCCTGCAGCAGGGCCTTCCGCAGCTCCAGGGCACGGGCGAGGCTCACCGACTCCGCGTCGAAGGGGATCTCCGCCCGAAAGTTGGCCACCTGGATGGCCTCGTTCAGCTTCAGGCGCTTGACCTTTAGGCCCTTGAGCCGAGCCTCCGCGTCCGCCAGCACAAACCCCGGCGCCGCGCGCAGCTCAGTGCTGTCGCGCTCGGACAGAAAGCCACCCCGCCGGCCCTCCTCTGGCTTGATCAGTCGGCCGAGCAGGCGGATCTCCCGATCGTAGGCCGCGCGTAGCTCCAGGGCCTCGTAGAGATAGAGCTTTCCGTTTTCGTCGGGCATGGCTTGGTCCTCGGTAGTCCGCCTGGCTTCTGGTGACGAACGCCTTGGTTCGCGGCCAGGTTCGGGGAACGATTGGTGTGCGAGTCTGCTCTAGGCTAGAAGTTTCAGTCAAGGACGCGGCCCGGGGCGGCGCCGTGGGTCGGACTGAAGTCCGACTACAGGCGAAAACCGACGCGCCGGGACGCCCGCACCAGGCGCGAGCCGGCGCCGGATTGGGGCGCAACCCCCTGGTTGCGGAAGGCGCACAGGTGAACCAGGGCGCCGTCGAGCACCAGGGCGCCCCCCGCTAGGGTCGGACCCGTGAGACGCAGGTCCTCACCCAGCCCCACCGCCGGGAACACCTCGCCCTTGGCGGCCCGCACCTGCTCCAGGAAGCTCAGCGCGACCTCCCGCTCGGCGGGCGGACGCTCGGCTCCGGCCGTCTCGATGGCATCGAGGGCGTAGCTGCGAGCCAGCTTGGGCAGGAGGGCGGCGAGGGTATCGGGGCTCTCAAAGAGGTCGAGTCCCACCGGGATTCCGTCGACGGCGAACAGGGCCCCACGCTGACCGGCGGCCGCGGGCAAGGCCTCCAGATAATCCTCCACCCTGGCACGGTGACCCTCATACAGGTCCGCCATCGCCAGAGTTGACGAATGGACCCCCATGCGCTCCGCCTTGGCCGCGATGTCGGCCCAGACCCCGACCTGATCCGACCGGGCCTCGCGCCACGTGTGCAGGGATTCGGACACGCTCCGCGTCTTGCGGGCGCGCCCGCTCGCGTGCTGGGCGATGCCCGAGGTGCTGAAGGTGGGGCTGTCATAGCCCCAGCGGCCCTGCTCCACGCAGGAGACGGGGATCTCCAGCGTCTTGCCAGCCGGCACCAGGATGCTCAGATTGAGCACTCGGTTCTGCTTGGCACCGATCAGCTCCTCCCCGTCGAGCAGCAGCACCGGGCGCTCGCCCCCGTTGACCACCTTCAGGGTGGGTACGTTGCCCGCGTCGGAGACCTCCTCGATGCGGAAGCGGCCCTCCGCCAGGGCCTGGTCCAGGGTGAGGTAGCGGGGGATCACGCGCTCGGCGCCCAGCAACGGGAATAGGGTCAGATTGGCGTGCACCGCTGCCTCGCCCACCAGGGTCTCCACCATCAGCTCGTTCAGTGCCTGCATCGCTCGCCTCCTCGCGCTCGCGTTCCGTCAGCTCTGGGACTGGTCAGCCTAGATAGGTCGGTGGCTCATTCCGTGAGCCCGCGATGCCCCCTCCGCTGGGGCTGCCTGGACCATCCGTTGGCCCTTACCGCGGGCGAGACAGAGTAAAGCCCAGTCGGCGAGTGCCTTCAGGACCGGCAAGCTTGCGGCCGCCGTGCCGGCCTCCCGTAGGAGCAGCGCCCCGCCGCGATGGGACCTCGCGGACACCGCCACCGCCGACCCCTTGG
>JBGSUY010000830.1:0-24029 GCA_041753195.1 Chromatiaceae bacterium | reverse complement strand
CCCGCGCCGAACAGTTCGGTAAGGAGCTCACCGGCGGTATCGGCCAGATCCTGCGTGAGGGGGCCCCGGTGCGCTTCCACTGGCGACGCCCGCGCGAGATCCGGGAGCTGGGTGACCAGCTCACGGCCCTGGCCCAGACCCACGCCGAGCACCTGCGCTCGGCCCGGGAGCACACCCGGGAGCTGGAGCGGTCCAACCGCTACAAGTCCGAGTTCCTGGCCAACGTGAGCCATGAGCTGCGCACGCCGCTGAACTCCATCCTGCTCCTGTCCAAGATGCTCGCCGCCGACACAAGCGGGCTCTCGGCAGGCCAGCGCCGCCAGGCCCGGGTGATCCACGAGGCGGGGGCGGATCTGCGCACCCTGATCGAGAACATCCTGGACATCTCCCGCATCGAGTCGGGGCATGTGGCGGTCCACCTGGAGTGGGTCGACTTAGGCCCCATGCTCCAGGAGCTGATAGAGCTGGTCGACCCCCTGCTGGCTGACAAACCAGTCCGGCTCGAGCTTCGCATGGACCCGGCCGCGCCGGGGCGCATCCACTCGGACCGGGATAAGCTGCGCCAGATCCTGAAGAACTTCCTATCCAATGCCATCAAGTTCACGGAGCAGGGGCACATCACCCTGAGCCTCAAGGCCCGTCCGGACAGCGCCCGACCCGTGGCCCTCAGCGTCTCCGATACCGGAATCGGCATCCCGGAGGACAAGCAGGAGATCATCTTCGAGGCGTTCCAGCAGGCGGACGGATCCACCCGCCGGCGCTACGGCGGAACCGGCCTCGGACTCTCCATCAGCCGGGAGCTCGCAACCCTGCTCGGAGCCCGCATCGAGGTCCATAGCCAGCCGGGGGCGGGGGCGTGCTTCGACCTGCTGCTGCCCATCTCGGCCCAGGCGGAGCCACCGATGGATCTGGAGGCGGCGCCGCCCGCTCCGCCACAGACGCCCGAGCCCGCCCTGCCCCACTTAAGCCTCGCGGATGAGGCCTTCAGGGCCGAGGGTGTCGGCTCGGGTCCTTGGGTCCTGATCATCGACCGCGACGTGCGTAACCTGGTCCACCTGGCCGGGCTGATCACCGCACGGGGGTATGGAGTGCAAACCGCGGCCGACCTGGATGAGGCCCTAGAGACTCTCCAGGAGGAACCAGAGGACTGCGTGCTGATGCTCCTGGCGGCCCCGGTGTCCGAGCCGGGGACCTGTGATACGATTTCTACCCTTTTGAAACAACACCGAAATGAAGCCAGGCGCCCCAGGGTTGCGGTGGTGGGCGAAACGGCCACGGAATCGATACTCGCCGTCTGTCGAAACGCCGGGGCGCTGACCTTCCTGACCAAGCCCGTGGAGGCCGAGAGCCTCTACCGGCTCCTGCCGGATCCGTCGATGCAGCCGCTCGACCATTCGGCGGAGGGGCCGGTCCGGGTGGAGGGGGGAGCGGCCCAGACGCCATGACTCGCTACGCCGGCTTCAAGCTCCTGATCGTCGACGATCACGCCCACAACCTTTTCACCCTGCGCACCCTGATCGAGGCACACATGGACGCCGCGGTGCTGGAGGCGACCTCGGGCCAAGTGGCCATCGACCTCACCCACCAGCACCCGGACATCGACCTCATCATCCTGGACGTGCAGATGCCCGAGATGGACGGCTTCCAGACCGCCTCCATGCTCAAGCTGCGCAAGCGCACCCGGGACATCCCGATCATCTTCCTCACCGCCGCCTTCAAGTCCGAGGAGTTCCAGCGGCGCGGCTTCGCCGTGGGCGCGGTGGACTATCTCCTGAAGCCCATCGAGGACAATCTGCTCATCAACAAGATCAGCACCTATTTCCGGCTGATCGAGAAGGAGCGGGGGCTCAACCGCGTCCTGGAGCTGCGGGTGGCCGAGCGCACCGCCGAGCTAGCCGAGGCACGCCAGTATCTCGAGAACATCATCACCCACATGGGCGAGGCCCTGCTGGTGCTGGAGCCCTCCGGGACCATCAAGATGACCAATCCCGCCGCTTGCCGCATGCTAGGGTACGGGGCGGCGGATCTGGAGGGGATGTCCATCGGGGACGTCTTCGAGGAGGAGGGAGACGAGCAGGCGGGAGCCTTCATGGGGACTTGGCTCGAGGCCCTGATCCGCACGGGAGCGCTCAGCAAGATCGAGGCCCGCTTCATCGCCCGGGACGGCCGGCGCGTCCCCATCCTGTTCTCGCGCACCGCAGTAAAGGACCCAACGGGCCGAATCAGCGATATCATTTGTATCGCCAAGGACATGACCGGCTATGTCCGGGTGGACCCGGACACCCATCTGGACCAGGAGTCCAAACGAGCCACGCAGCGGAACGCACCAGAAGTGCCCTAGGAGGGTCCATGACCAGCGAGCCCACCATGCCCGATCTGCCGGAAGATGAGGACACGGCACTGACCGCCAATGCCCTCAAGGCCATGGCCCATCCCCTGCGGTGGAAGATCCTGTGCTCCCTGGGCGAAAGCGAGCTCTCGGTCGGGGAGATCGTGGAGCGTACCGGAACCTCCCAGAGCAACATTTCCCAGCACCTGGAGCAGCTTCGAAACAAGAATATCGTGGTGGCCCGCAAGGAGGCCAACCGCATCTTCTACCGCATCCGCAACCACCAACTCCTGGAACTCATCGGCATCATGCGCGACGTGCTCTGCCCCGCCAACCTGGACGATCGCTTTCCCAAGTAGGCCCCGGCATTCGCCGTTGGGCATCGGGCAGACCGGGAAGGATCGATTTGGGTTGTTCCCCAGTCAGAGGGCTGATCGGCGTCTTCGGCCCCCCTCAGTGGGAGGGCCAATAGTCCGTCGCGATCCCCTCCCCCAGATCTGCATCCACCAGGCGTTGGCGCACCTCCAGCAAGCGCTCAATGAGTGCCGGCTCCGCCAGTTCGTACGCGGCGGCGTCCGGGACTCGCTTCACCACCACCCCCAGGAGCTCAGTGATCGCATTGCCGATGGAGTTCTGGCTGATGGTGACCAGCAGCCGGCCCCGGTCATTGCGGAAGATGAGCTGCTTGAAGGCCGGCTCCCAGCGGATGGAGTTGGCGTAGGCGGGCTCGGCGATGCAGCGGTTCCGGACCTTCTTGGCCGTGGTCAGGAAGTCGTTGTCGAACAGCAGCACCTCCTCGATCTGCTTGGGGAAATGGACGTCCGGCAACCGGGGGGCGTTGCGGGTCGAAACCTGGGAGAAGAAGGTCCGATAGAAGTCCAGGAAGCCCTCCAGGATGGCGTCGTATTCCTGCCAGAAACGCACCTCTTTAAGCGCGTCCACCCCACCCTGAATCTCCCAGCAGGGTAGCCCCTCCGGATAGCCCGTCAGGGCCAGTTGGGACTCCGCACCCGCCACCGTCTTCAGGATCCGCAGGTGCAGGGCCTCGTCGAAGAAGCGCCGGTAAACATCCCGCATGTGGGCCTGGAAAAGGCTGTGCTGGCCGCCGTCGGTGAGGTTCGGGTTGTCCCGATCCGCCGGCCGGGCTGCCCGCAGGTCCGCCATGGGGAAGGCGATGAAGTGGTTGTGCAACATCCGGATGCTGGGCACCCCGGGGGAGGTCAGGGGCCAGGTGGCATCCAGGCTCGCCTCTCCCGCCAGGACCAGGACCTCGCCCGGGTCCGGGTAGCGCTCGATCATGTAGCCGATGAGGACCTGGTTCATCCGGTTCCAGACCCGCTTCACCGGCTCTGGCACCTGAGTCCGGCGGACGGGCCTTCCTAAGGGATTCAGGATTCGCTTGGAGGTGTTGTAGATGATCGAGCAGTCAAACTCGAGTGAATGACCCAGGGCCTTGCGGTAGAGGAGCAGGTCCTCCTGGTTCACCAGCAGCCCGTTGTTGTGGACCAGGTCGTTCAGGTTCTCCGTGCTGTTGAAGAACTCGTTGGGCTTCATCCCCTCCGGGACGTCCAGGGGGATGGGGCGAAACGGGGTGACGACCTCACGGGGTCCGGTTTCCATGGGCGCTCAGAAGGACCAGCGAGCACCGAGGCTCAGGATATCGACGCTGTTGGAGTAGTCACCCGCCAATCGGTTGCCGGGCAGGGCGCCGTTGCTGGCCTGGGGGGTAGTCACCTCCCGAAGGTCGATGCTGTAGTCCCCGATGAACGCATGGTTGTAGGCCAGGTCCAGGATCAGTGAGTTGGTTACGGCGTAGCTCGCCCCCAGGGCCAGCCAGCGCAAGTCCCGCTCGGTCACCCGGGGCCCCTTCGTGGCCTGTGGTATGGGGCTCTCGTCATATTCGAAACCGGTTCGGAAGCTCCACCTCGGCGAGTGGCGGTACTCGGCCCCGATGCTGAAACGCCAGGCGTCGTTCCACTCCTGGGGGTCCGCGAAGTCCGGGCGACCGTCCAGGTAGCGCACCCGGATCTCCTGGAACTCACTCCAACTGGTCCACTCGGCGCCGGCCATCAAGGACCACTGGGGGCCCAGGTCACGGTGCACACCCAGGTGCAGGGTGGCGGGGAGCGTGAGCCGCGCGCGGGTGTCCTGGACCTCACTGCGCAACAGACCACCGGTGAGGGTGCTTAGGTAGGCGGGGACCTCAATGCGGGCCTCGCCGTCCAGGTCTAGGTCCACCTTGGACCGATAGCCCGCGCCCAGACGCGTCGCTGGATCCAGCTCGAACAGGACGCCGAGGTTCCAGCCCAGGGCCCAGTCGTTGCCCTCCAAGGTACTGTAACCGTCCGCCGCCAGATTGCCGGGGGTGATGCCCAGCGCCGGGATGGGCCCGAATTGGGCGCTCAGGAGTGAGCCGAGGTCGAGTGCATTGGTGAGCTCGGCCTTGCCGTACACCAGATCCAGTCCGGCACCGACGCTGAGCCTGGGGTTGATGCGATAGGCCAGGGCCGGGTTGATGTCAACGCTCACGACCTCCGAATAGACGCCGTGATAGCGCCCGACCCAGCCACGCGGGTAGTCGGTCGTGAGTCCGTAGGGGGATTGGACCCCCAGGCCGAAGGTCCAGTCCCCAGGACCTGGGTAACTGAGATAGAGGTTGGGGATGAACAACGAGGCATCCCCGTCGGCATTGGACAGGCCCTGAGCGGGCGCCCCGAAGGGGTTTGTGGAACCGTTGTCCTGAAAATCGACCGTGAGCTGGGCGAAGTTGAGCCCGATCTCCACCTGTCGCTGCGACAGTCGGGTGAGCCCCGCCGGATTGAAGAAGAGGGTCGAGGGGGTCTCGGCGGACGCGGCGGCCCCGGCGTTGCGGCTTCCCTGACACTTGACGCAGTAGGTGGGGACCTGGAATCCGCCACCCCAGGCCCAAGAGCCGGCCAGCAGCAGCCCCAGGACCAGGCCGCTCGTTGGGAGTGGCCGCCGGCCGAGCCTTCGGTAGAAGGGGCAACCACTCCCCTCCGGCGCCTTTACCCGCTCGGACTGTCTCGGCCGCCGCGACGGAATCTGCACCTTGTCTGGCCTCGTTCTGTGATGGACGGGCTCAGTTGTAGATCAGCTCGGACCAGCGGTGTTGCTCAATCAGTCCCATTTTGAGCCCTTGCCAGGCCTCCATGGAGCCCGCCTGCCCCGCCATGACCTTGTCCAAGACCACGGCGATCTTGCCCAGCCCGGAGACGAAGACATGGGTCTTCGGGTCCTGAATCAGTGCCCAGGCCTCGGCGGCATTGGACTTGAGACCCTGCTCCAGGGCCTGGGAGGACGACATCAGGGGTCTCTGGGCCAGGGCCTTGAAGGCCTTGAAGGTCTTCTCGTCGTAGTAGTTGGCGAGATCGCTTTGCTCATCGTTGGCGTACATGAGGTCCAGCCCGGTGCGGCCCCCGTAATAGAGCCGCACCTGGCCCTGCCAACCGCCGCGGCGCTCATAGATGAGCTGGGCGAAGGCCCGGAAGGGGGCGATGCCCGTGCCGGTGCCGATCATCAGCAAGTTGGCCGTGCTGTCCAGCGGCATCTTGAAGGGGCTCAAATAGGGCCCGCTGATGGTGATCCGGGCCCCCGATCTTGCGTCGCAGAGAAAATTCGAGGCGATGCCCGGATAGCGCTCGCCGCTCACCTCGTCGACGTAGAAGCAGCGCCGCACCAAGAGGTCCAGATGGACACCGTCCTCCTGGGGCAGGCTGCGCGCGTTGGCGATGGAGTAACGGCGCAGGTGATAGGGGTTGCCAAAGGGGTGGGGGCCGGGCACCAGGACCCCGATGCTCTGGCCCTCCACGAACTGGAACGCCGGGTCCAGGACCCGCAGCACCAGGTGCCGCACCTCGGCGGTGCTCTCCGGTGTGATGCGTTTGGACTCTTCCAGGACCGCCTCGGCGGTCGGGCCTATCTCAGCCGGATAATTGCTCATGCTACCGCTCCTCGTCGTGTCGTTAGCCGCCCCGCATCAGGCGCGGGTCTAGGGTGCTTGCCCTGTTTGACCTAACCAGCATTAGACCAGCCCCAAAGAAACCGCTGTCCGCCCCGGCGGCGCCCCCGTGCAGGCAGTGGATCCTCAGCCCCGCTCGCAGTGGTCCTCGCCCGAGCAGCAGCCGCCCCCGCAGTCGCCACCCTCGCCCCGATAGGGCCCGAGCTGGGGGTGGCGGGCCGCGAAACGGGCATAGGCCCCCTGCACCCAGACCCAGCCGAGGAGCACCCCGAAGATCACCAGGGTGGCAATGATCAGCCTAGCCATGGGAGCCCCCCAGACCCGCAAAGCCCATGAAGGCGAGGGACAACAGCCCCGCCAGGATCAGGGTGAGCGCCGCCCCCTGGCTTACCTGGGGGACCCGCGCCAAGGCCAGGCGCTCGCGCAGCCCCGCCATCAGCATCAGGGCCAGGGTGAAGCCGACCCCTGCCCCCAGGGCATAGACCAGGCTCTGGATAAAGTTGTACTCCTTGGCGGTCTGGAACAGCGCCAGCCCCAGGATGGCGCAGTTGGTGGTGATCAGCGGGAGGAAGATGCCGAGGGAGCGGAATAGGGTCGGGCTGAAGCGCTTGATGAACATCTCCACCAATTGCACCGCCGAGGCGATCACGGCGATGTAGCAGATGAGCCGGAGGAACTGCAGATCCAGCAGGGTCAGGAGCCAGTTGATCCCATAGGCGCTGAGCGAGCTCACCAGCATCACGAAGATGACCGCGAGCCCCATGTTCCAGGCGGTCTCCTTCTTCGCCGAGACCCCCAGGAAGGGACAGATGCCGAGGAACATCGCCAGCACGAAGTTGTTCACCAGGGCGGCGTTCAAGAAGATGAAGGAGAGCGACTCAGCCTGCATGGACTCCGACCTCCGCACGCTGCTCGGCCTTGCGCTCGTTGCGGGCCTTGAGCCAGTTGAAGAGCAGGAGCCAGCCCCCCAGGACGAAGAAGCCCCCGGGCGGCAGGATCATCACCACCCAGGGCTGGAAGGATTCGCCGAAGAGCTGCAGGCCGAACAGGGTGCCATTGCCTAGGATCTCCCGCACCGAGCCGAGGGCCAGGAGGGCCAGGGTGAATCCCACGCCCATGCCGAGACCATTGACCAGGGTCTGGGGCAGCCGCTGTTTGGAGGCATAGGCCTCCGCCCGCCCCAGGATGATGCAGTTGACCACGATGAGCTGGATGAAGGCCCCCAGGGCCGCGTAGAGGTCCAGGCTGATGGCCTGGATGCCGTAGTCCACCATGGTGACGAAGGTGGCGATGATGACGATATAAGAGGCGATCCGCACCTGCTTGGGGATCCAATTGCGCAGCAGGGACACCAGGGCGCCTGAGCCCACGAGCACGAAGGTGGTGGCGAGCCCCATGGCGATGGCGTTCACCGCCGAGTTCGTGACCGCCAGGGTTGGACACATGCCGAGCAGCATGACGAAGACGGGGTTCTCCTTCCAAAGGCCCCGGAGGAAGGTATCCAGGGTCAGGTCTTCCTGTCGATTGGGTAGTTTTGCCATGGTGCTAGTCTTCCGACGGCCGCCGTCTTATGAAACGAACGAAGCTCCATCCCGCGCCTCCGCTCATGGTGCGGTCCCACCTTGGGATCCGAGGACATCCAAGGCGCGGTGCACCGCCGGCACCACGCGCTGCGCGGCCTTGTTGAGGGCCCGGCCGGTCGCCACCGAGGAGATAGTCGCCCCGGAGATGGCGTCGATCTGCCAAGGTTCGGTCTTGGTCCCATGCTTGACCGTCTCGATGGCGTTGGCGAGCCGCGCACCCTCCGATTCGAGCCGCGCCTCCAGCGCCCGGAAGTTCTCGAGGAAGGCGGGATCGGTGGCGATCTTGTCGCCAAGTCCCGGGGTCTCGGTGCTCTTCAGCACCTGCATGCCGACGATGCACTGGCACCCCGGGTCATAGCCGAAAAGGAACCGAATCAGGTCCGCATAGCCCTGGGCGGCACCCGGAAAGGCCACGCCCAGGAGCCGACCCGTCCCATCGTAGGCGGCGAAGACCATCTCACCCTGGGCCCCCTGCCCCGCCGGGACCAGGCCCTGCTCCGTCAGCACCAGGTCCCGCTTGGCCACGGCCCCGGGTATCACCTGGAAGACCGCCCGCTCGGTCCGCACCCGCTGATTCTCCGCGATGATCGGCGCCGTAAGCTGGTAGACCAGGACCACCAGAAACCCCGAGATGGCCGCGATACCCCCCAGGGTCCGCAACATGGCCCAGCTTGGGGCGGCCCCGGGGCTCAACAGCGGCTGCGGCTCGACGCGCTCTTCAAGACTCATCGCTCCCTCCGGGACCCGATCGACGGCGCCGCGAGGCCGCGCACCTGTAGTTCGGGCCTCAGCCCGATGGCAACCCTGGCTGTTAGCTGAAGGGTCCGTGTCGGACTGAAGTCGGACCTACCACTGGTCCGCGACCTATTTGCGTTCATTCGCAGCTTTCACCTTCACGGCCCCGTAGATCCGCGGTTGAGTCCAGTCGGAGAGGAGCGGTCCCGCCGCGTTGGCGATCAGGATCGCGTACATCACCCCCTCCACCAGCCCGCCGAAGAGCCGGATCACCACCGTTAGGACCCCGATCAGTGCCCCATAGAGCAGGGCCCCCCGCGGCGTCACCGGCGAGGCGACCATGTCGCTCGCCATGAACCAAGCCCCCAGCATCAGCCCTCCAGATGAGAGAACAAACCATGGGGACGGATAGACACTGGCGTCATGGAGCCAGAAGGGCAGCGCCGTGAGGGCGGCGCTACCGAGCACCGCCAGCGGAATGCGCCAGTCCATGCAGCGCCGCCACGCCAGCCACAGGCCGCAGACCAGGATCAGGAGGGCAGAGGTCTCCCCCGCCGATCCCGCCACCATGCCGGTGAAGACCTGCTCGATGGGCTGCTCGATGTGCTCGAATTTCTGCAGGGCCAGGGGCGTGGCGCCCGTCCAGGCGTCGAGCTGCAGGCCTTTGACCCAGTCGGCCACCGGAATGGGTTGAAGGAAGGGCGGGGTCAGGGTGGAAGGGATCAGCTCCGTGAAGCGCCCAGGGGCAAAGGCCGGGGTCCAGGTGGTGATGGCGACCGGAAAGGCCGCCTGGACGAAGGCCCGCCCCACCAGGGCGGGGTTCATGACATTGTAGCCCAGCCCCCCGAACAGGGCCTTTCCGAGCCCGACCCCAACGAAGGCGGCGACAGCCGCCATCCATAGGGGAAATCCGGGCGGCAGGGTGAGCCCCAGCAGCAGTCCGGTGATGACCACGGACCAATCGCTCAGGGTGTCCCCAAGCCCACTCAGGCGGGAGAAGAGCCACTCGGTCAGCAACGCCACCCCGGTGGTGGTGGCGAGCAGTAAGAGCGCGCTCAGCCCGAACTGGTAGATGGCGAAGCCGCAGATCGGCAGCAGCGCGATCACCACGTTGCGCATGATCTGATCCACGCTCAAGGCCCGCTTGAGGTGGGGCGAGGTCCGAATCTCGATGGTCTTAGGCATCGCCGTCAGGCCCCCGCCTCGATCCGCTTCTTGTCCCGATTGATCGCCTTGGCGATGCGGAAATACTGGGTCAGGGGGATATTGGAGGGGCACACATAGGCACAGCTTCCGCACTCGAAGCACTGATCCAGGTGAAACTCGCCGGCCATACGTTCGTATTCCCTCGCCTGGGCGAGCTGCCCGAGCATGGATGGGTTGAGCTGCACCGGACAGGCCTTGAGGCACTCGGAGCACTTGATGCACGGATAGACCTTGCGCCGCCGGAGGTCCGGGTCCTCCCGCTCCAGGGCCACGACGCCAGAGACCGCCTTGGTGACCGGCACATCCAGGGAGGCCACGGCCATGCCCATCATGGGACCCCCCAGGATCACCTCCCCGAGCGTTTCCTTGGTGCCCACCTGATCGAGCAGAAAGCGCAGCGGGGTGCCGATGGGGACCAGGAAGTTGCCGGGGTGCTCCACCGCCGGACCGCTGACCGTCACCACCCGCTCGATGAGCCCGCGGGACCTGGGCAAGAGCTCCCCCATCTGGGCCAGGGTGCCCACGTTGAAGACCGCCACCCCCACGTGGGCCGGCAACCCCCCCGCCGGGACCTCCTTCCCCAGCAGACTCTTGATCAGCATCTTCTCCGCGCCCTGGGGATACTTGGTCTCCACCGCCTCGGCGGTGATCGGCCGGTCGCCGACGGGGATCTGCGCCAGCCGCTCGCGGATCTTGGTCACCGCATCCAGCTTGTTGTCCTCCACCCCGATGATGGCCCGTTCGGCCCCCGTGGCCTTCAGCACCAGCCTGACCCCCCGGATCAGGGCATCGGTGTGCTCCAGCATGATGCGATGGTCGCAGGTGAGGTAGGGCTCGCACTCGCAGCCGTTCACGATCACCGTGTCGATGCGCGCACCCTCGGGGGGCTTCATCTTGACATGGCTGGGGAAGGCCGCCCCGCCGAGACCCACCAGACCCGCGTCCTGCACGGCTGAGACGATCTCCTCCGGGGTCAGGGCGTCCGTGTCCCGCTCCTGCTCGAAGAGGACCTCTTGGGTGGCCGCCTCATAGACCTTGAGGAAGATCGCCTGGGTCTTGGGACCCTCGGCCGTAGGGGCCAGGTCGATGGCCCGGATCACCCCGGTGGCCGGGGCGTGCATGGGCACCGAGACGAAGCCCCCCGCCCGGGCGATGGGCTCGCCCCGAACCACCTCCTGACCCGCGCGCACCAGCGGCTCCGCCGGCCGCCCCTTGTGCTGGGCGAGCGGGATGATGAGCTCCGGCGCGAAGGGCATCCGGCGGATCGGCTTATCCGCCGTCAGCTCCTTGTGCTCCACGGGAAAGATCCCGTGGTCGAAGGTCCTGCGGCGTTGGAAGAGGCTGAACAGGCTCATCCGCTATTGATACTTCTGAGCCCGTTTCACCAGCTTGTCCAGCCCCGGCTCCGCCGGGTTCCAGGGGGTACCCGGATGGATGCAGCCCGCGGTGCACTTCTCCGCCGCCTTGACGATGTCCTTGTAGGGACCACCCTTGGGATCGACGATCTCGATCTTCTTGTTGGCGTTGTATTTGAAGATCTTGGGGTTGATGGTGGTGCACTCGTCGCAGGCGGTGCACTCCGGGGTCTCGACCCACACCGGCTCCCAGCCGGCCGCACCGGCCCCATTGCCGCCGCTCCCGGCCGAGGCACCCGTGGCCCCGGAGCCATTGCCGCCGGCGCCGGTCAAAAGGGCGAGAGCCCCAGGGTCTCCACCCGCCATGGCCAGCAGACTGCTGGTGAGGCGCTGGGCCATCTCCGCCTTGGCCTGGTTCTTGACCTGCTCCACGTCCACCTTACCCAGCTCACCGCACAGACCCCGGAGCTGGGTCCAGAAACCGCGCCGCTCCTCGCAGGAGCGCACCAGCTCCTCGGACACCAGGACCCGCATCAGGCGATTCTTGGCATCCACCCCCCAGATGTAGGGGAAGAGCCCCTCCCGGTCGTCCGCTTCCATGTCGAGCAGGTCCGCCAGGGGAACCATGGAGTCGTTCCAGGTCTCCGGGGGCGCCTTGCGGAAGTGCTTGCGGAAGCGCCCCTCGGTCATGGCGAAGTCGGCGAAGGTGAAGGGCACTTCCATCGACGCCTCCTCGCCCTTCTCGTTCGTGTACTTGATGGTCCAGTCGATCCAGTCCTTTTCGATGTCCGGATTGCCCTCGATGGAGCAGCACTCCTCGAAGGTGGCACCGCCGTCCGGATCGAAGCGGAACAGCGGATAGGCGCGGGACTCCACGGCCATGCGGCTGTGGTGGCTCGACATATCGTCGCCGATCCCATGCTCCGGCTGGCAGGCGGAGTAGATGTTGAAGAGCGCCGGCCGGCGGGCATTGAGCCCGTCGATGTATCCCTCCAACAGATGGGTCATGTGGGAGATGGCGCTGGAGAGCACGAAGCTGGTGCGGTGGGCCATGCCGATCAGGGCCATCTCCTTGCGGATCTCGGTCTTGCCCTTCCAGACCTTGCCATAGGGGCTCATGTCCGCCACCTGGCCGATGAAGCCCGAGGTGCAGGCCTGCCCCCCCGTATTGGAGTAGACCTGGGTGTCGAGCACCATGATCTTGACCGGGTGCCCCGAGGCCAGGACTCTGGACAAATTCTGGAAGCCGATGTCGTACATGGCCCCGTCTCCCCCCACAGCCACCACCGGCGGGCACAGCAGCCACTCCGCGTCGCTGAACTTCTTCCAGTCGAAGTACGTGAAGAAGTCCCGTTGCTCGGCGGCGTTGTACTTACCCTCCAGCTCCAGGCGCGCCATGCGCAGGGCCTTGAAACCCTCTGCCATTTTGCGCATGTGCCCCTCGAAGAGCCCCAGGGCGATGGAGGGCGAGTCCTGGAACAGATGGTTGGACCAGGGGAAGGGATAGGGGTTGAAGGGCCAGGTGGAGCCCCACACCGAGGAGCACCCGGTGGAGTTGACGATGCCCATCTCGGCCCGCGGCTGGGCCTTGGTGTACTGGGTCTTGAGGTGCCTTAGCTTATCCAAGAGCCCCGTGACCCAACGCAGCCACTCAGGGTCCACGGGCTCGGCGGTACGCGCCGGGTCTAGCTCCGCGGACAGATCCGAAAGGGTCAGATCAGAATCCTTATGGCCCTCGATCACCTTGCTGATGGCCGCAGAGTTGCTGAGATCCACGGCGGCGGCGAGCTTGAGCCGCACATGGGTCTCCAGGCGGGCGATCAGATCGTCGATCTCGGCCACGTGGGCCTTGACCCGGGGCTGCATCAGGGCGGTCACGGTCGCGGTAAAGAGGTGGATGACCGTCTTCTCGCCGCAGCCCATGCAGGAGCCGTCGCCCGCCACGACCGATTCATAGTTGGACTTGTCGAGCAGCAGGGTCTCGAGGGCGCCGACCTTCTCGTTGAGGTCGTCGATGCGGATGAATCCCGGGTCCGTGGTGGGAAGATCCAGCCAGATCGCCCACTTCGATTGCATCTCCTTGATGGTCTCGGTGGTCTGGGGGGTGGAGATCAGGGCGGCATCCTCGCAGACCTCCACGCACTCCATGCAGCCCTTGCAGCTGTAGGGGTTCACCGTGATGCTGAAGAGACCGCCCGTACCCTTTTGTTTCTTCTCCCGATTGGTCCAGTAGGGTTTGGTGATGGCGAACTGGTAGTCACCCAGGGCCTCCATCATCAGGCCGAATTCCTTCTCGACCAGGGCCCTCTGCTCGGCATCCCCCTCATAGGCGGCCAGGGTCTCGAGCACCGCCTGGTCCATGAGTTGGCGCATGTCGGCGGACTCGCCGGCCGCCTCGATCAGCTCCCGCAGGCGCTTCTCCACGGTGCGGGTCTCGCGGCGCAGGTGCTGGGTCGGCATGCCCCGCTCGACGCGCTGGATGGCGGCGGCGAAGACGTCCGAGACGCTGTTCACCAGGCCCGGGATGGCGCTGTCCGGACACACCGAGTAGCAGTTGCCGCAGGCGGTGCAGTTCTCCGGGACGTACTTGGGATACTCGAAGCGGATCTGGGTCATGTCCCGGTAGACACCGGTCGAGGCCGGCATCAGGGACAGGGCCATGTGGGGGTCCACCAGGTTGTCGCTGCCGCGCCCGCTGGCGTAGAAGACCCCGGTCTGTTCCCAGAAGCGGTGCACGTCAGAGATACCGCCGTCACCTTCCGGCAGTTGCTTCAGCATCACCGGCAGGGTCGGGGCCTTGCGGGCCAGGATCTGGCCCACGGTGAGCGGCTTTTCGAGGATCTCTGTCACCTCGTCAAAACCCCGACGCACGATGCGCAGATTGTCCTGCACCACCCGCTCGCCCTTGCCGCCGAACTTGTGTCGGAGCTGCTCCTCGATGGCCTTGAAAAGCCCCTCCTCCGTGAGCCCCGCCCGCTCCATGAGCGGTGAGGCGGCGAAGAAGGCCCCCTGGAAGGCATTGCCCTGCATGCGGTATTGCAGCTCGGGGTCGGAGGCCTCCTCGCGGGCGATCTTGAAACCGTCCATGAAATAGACGCGAATCTGATTGTCCACGATCGTCTTGCGCGCCTGGACCGGGAAGCTCGCCCAGACCTCCGCCGGGTCCTCGTAATAGGACTGGATGATGAATGAGCCGCCCTTGTCCAGTCCCGACAGCGGGTTGGAGTGTGTGAAGACGTTGGGGTCCGGGGACATCACCACGTCCACATAGGTGTACTCGCAGTTGAGCCGGATGGGCTCGGGCGCCGCGGACAGGAAATAGGTCGTGGGCTGGCCCTTCTTCTCGGAGCCGTATTTGGGATTGGCCCGGATATCGAAGCCCAGCAGGTCGTAGAGGGTCATGGCCAGGTTCTTGCCGGTGGTCACGGCACCCCAGCCGCCAACCGAGTGCATGCGCACCGTGATGGCCCCCTTCGGCAACAGGTTCGGATTCTCGCTGCCGTGGATGGCGAGCTCGCCGATTCGGGGATAGGCGTCCTGCAGACGCTGGATGCGGATCTCTTCCTTAGGGTCCGCGGCCTCGCGCACGAAGTCCACGGACAGATAGAAGAATTTGCGGTGGCGGCCCGAGGGCAGCATGTTCTCGACGGCCCCGATCAGGGCCTCGGGCTGCAGATCCCGGGAACCCAGGCCATAGCAGCCGGAATAGAGCCGCGGCATGTCGGACTGCTTGTAGACGGGATAGTCGGGGTAAGGGATCTCCTCCCCCTTGCCCATGGCCCCGTTCTCCAGGCACTTGGTGAGAGCCGAGCGCACCTCCCG
The DNA here is from genome assembly GCA_041753195.1 of Chromatiaceae bacterium. Taxonomy (GTDB): domain Bacteria; phylum Pseudomonadota; class Gammaproteobacteria; order Chromatiales; family Chromatiaceae; genus Thiodictyon. Next base: position 9,020 of record JBGSUY010000830.1, on the reverse strand, counting down.
CATAATGGGCAGGTCCTCGGCCAGGGGCTGATCGGTACGCTCCAGCACCGCCACCCCCTTCCTTCCCTGGAGCATCCGCGCGACCAGATCACCGGGGAAGGGGCGCCACAGCGTAAGGTTCACCACACCCACCTTGAGCTTTCGGGTCTCCCGCAGATAGTCGGCCACCGCCTCCGCCTGGGTGACCATGCTGCCCTGACCCAGGATCAGATAGTCCGCGTCGTCCAGACGGTAGCCGCTCGCCCGCCGATAGCGCCGCCCCGTGAGCTCATAGAACTCGTCCATGCAGCGGTCGGCGAGCCCTTCGATATGGTCGAAGAAATAGGGCCGCTGTCCGGCCACCGACTGCATATAGGCGTCCTGGTTCTGCACCGGACCCGAGAGGATGGGATTGTCCACGTCCCACAGGATCGGCACCCGGCGGCGAGTCTCGCCGTAGACCAGCCTCTGGGCCGGGGTCGGACAGGCGATGATGTCGTCGGGCCGACCCAGGTACTCGGCGATCAGCTCCCGCTCCGGTACCAGCAATGGCTCGATCAGATGGGTGGTGAGGAAGCCGTCCTGACCGACCGCCGCGGGGGTGAGCGAGAGCTCGGCGAGCTTGCGCCCGATCACGCTCAGGTCCGCCGCCTCCTGGGCGCTCTTGCCGAAGAGCTGGCAGAAGCCTGTGTCGTCGATGCAGTGATAGTCGTCGTGACCGGCGTGGACGTTCAGGGTCGACTTGGTGATGGCCCGGGCGCCGATGTTCAGCACATAGGGCAGGCGCTTGCCCACCGCCGCATAAAGCGACTCGTGCATGAAGGCGATGCCCTGGCCGGAGGAAAAGTTCACCGCCCTCAGTCCTGACATGGACATGCCGGCGGTGACCGCCGCCGCCGCGTGCTCCGACTCGGGCTCGACGAAGATCAGGGGCTGCCCGGAGACGTTGATGTGGCCCTTGGCGGTCTCCTCGGCCCAATACTCGCCCATCTGGGTGGAGGGAGTAATGGGGTAGGCCCCGGCGGCATCGGACGCCTCCCGCTCGCACAGGATGACGGCGGAGTTTCCGTCCATCGCCATGCGCACGCCGGGGTACTTGAACTGCTTCTCGTCTTTCTTTCCGAACATGGGCCTTCTCTAAGTACAGTCGTTCAGTAACCAGTAAGGAGTCGACGGGGTGCGGCTCCTGGGAGAGCGATGGCCGTCAACTCAACGGCAGCGACCCCTTGCGGACCACCTTGCGCGCATCCCGCCCCTTCACCACGGTGCCGTCCTGTTCCAGCCAGACGATGGCGCCCGTGGGACAGCGCTCGATGGCGATCTTGGAGGCGAGCGCGTTCTTGCCGTAATCGACGGCCGCCAGGTTGTTGCGGATCTCGATCAGCCCCTCCGGGGAATCCTGGGCACAGCGCCCGCAGGCGGTGCAGCCTACCTGGCAATGGAGTTCCTCTTCGTCACCAAACTCCTGGTTCTTGCAGGCGACCCACAGCCGGTGGCTGACTGGGTGCAGGCTGAACAGGTCCTTGGGACAGACCGTGACACAGTCCCCGCAGGCGGTGCACTTGTCCTCCGCGACCACGGGCAGACCGTGCCGATCGAGATGGAGTGCGTCGAACTCGCAGACTGCGACGCAATCCCCCAGACCCAGACAGCCCCAGGTGCAGCCCATACCGCCGCCGGCGACCAGGGCAGCGGCGCGACAGGACCGGATTCCGTCGTAGGAGGCGCGGAATTTTGCCACGTGACTGCCGCCCGCGCAGGCCAGGCGCGCCACCCGCCGCTCACCGCCGCCCAGGTCGACACCCAGGAAGTCGGCGATCACCTGATTCGTCTCCTTGGCGTTGACGGTGCACTTACCGGGCGCGATCTCGCCCTTGACCAGTTTCTCCGCGAACTGACGGCAGCCGGCAGTGCCGCAGGCGCCGCAGTTGGCTTTGGGCAGCAGATCCTCGACCTCGTCGATCCGCGGGTCCTCGAAGACATACAGCCGCTTGTTGGCCAGGACCAGCACGGAAGCCAGGGCCAGGCCCAGTGCGGCCATGAAGCCGACAGCGGTGAGGATGACTAACATAGGGTCGATGATCTGTTTGGACTGGGACACCGGCGCCTCGGCGGTGTCCTCAGGTCGTCAGGCAGGGGCCCGGGCGCGGTCACGCCCAACGATTGGCATCTTACCGGATAACGACCTTCCAATGCTGCGCGATGGGTCAACCCCGACTATTGAACCCCAGGCACGGGGTTTGATCCAGAGCCGGGGGTTGACCTGGCTCACGGGATCTCAGATTGGACAGGGTCGGCCGGAGCGCGGGGGCACCATCCGGCGGCCCCCCCTGGCCGTCCGGCACCCGCTAGAGGGGGTAATGACTGGTAGAATCTCCCAAGACCACACCATCGGAGCCCCCGCGTGACCCAGGACAATTCCCGGCCTGCCGCCTTGAGCTATCGCGACGCCGGTGTCGACATCGACGCGGGCGAGGCCCTGGTGGAGCGCATCAAGCCCCTGGCTGCCGCCACGTTCAGGCCTGGGGTGGTGACCGGCCTCGGCGGTTTCGGCGCCCTCTTCGAGCTGCCGCTGGAGCGCTACCACCAACCGGTACTGGTCTCGGGTACCGATGGGGTCGGGACAAAGCTCAAGCTCGCCATCCAGCTCGGCCGCCACGACGGAATCGGCATCGACCTGGTGGCCATGTGCGCCAACGACATCCTGGTGAGCGGGGCCGAGCCCCTGTTCTTCCTCGATTACTACGCCAGCGGCCGGCTGGATCTGGAGGTCGCCACCGCGGTCATCGCCGGCATCGCCCGGGGCTGCGAGCTGGCCGGCTGCGCCCTCACCGGGGGCGAGACAGCCGAGATGCCCGGAATGTACCGGGAGGGGGACTACGACCTGGCGGGCTTTTGCGTGGGCATCGCTGAGAAATCCGACCTCATCCTGCCGGAGCGGGTGCGACCTGGCGACGTGCTCATCGGGCTGGCCTCCTCGGGCCCCCACTCCAACGGCTACTCCCTGATCCGCAAGGTCATCGAGGTCAGCGGCGCAGACCTGGGCGCGGACCTGGACGGCACCCCGCTGGCGGACCGATTGCTGGCCCCCACCCGAATCTATGTACGCTCGGTCCTGCCTCTGACCCGGGCCCTGCCGGTCCACGCCCTGGCGCACATCACCGGCGGAGGCATCACCGAGAACCTGCCGCGGGTCCTGCCGGAGGGCACCCGGGCCCGGGTAGACCTGGAGAGTTGGCGACGCCCGGCCGTCTTCGATTGGCTTCAGAACCAGGGCGGGATCGCCGAGTCCGAAATGCGGCGGACCTTCAACTGCGGTCTCGGGATGGTGGTCTGCGTCGCCCCACAGGACGTGGCGAGCGCGCTCGCTCTACTGCGTGAGTCGGGGGAGCAGGCCTGGCGGCTGGGCGAGATCCAAGCCGCAGACGGCAGGCCAGGGGTGGTCTACACGAGCGCCGCCGCCCATGGCTGACGCCAGCCCCGATGCCCAGCCGCTGCGGGTCTTGGTCCTGATCTCCGGCAGCGGAAGCAACCTCCAGGCCCTGATAGACGCCCAGGCGGATGCCCCCTACCGCATCGTGGCCGTCATCAGCAACGTGGCCGATGCCTTCGGCCTGGAGCGCGCACGGCGCGCCGGCATCCCGGCGGAGGTCCTGAGCCACCGCGCCTATGCGGACCGTGCCGCCTACGACCAGGCACTGGTGGACCTGATCGACCGCTATGAGCCGGGCCTGGTGGTGCTCGCCGGCTTCATGCGCATCCTGACCCCCGGCTTCGTGGCCCGCTATGCGGGCCGCATGATGAACATCCACCCGTCCCTGCTCCCCAAGTTTCGGGGCCTGCATACCCACCAACGGGCCCTGGACGCGGGGGAGTCGGAGCACGGCGCCAGTGTCCATTTCGTCACCGATGAGCTGGACGGCGGCCCCCTCATCGTCCAGGCGCGGATCCCGGTGCTGCCCGGCGACAACGCCGAAACCCTCGCCGCCCGGGTGCTGACCCGGGAGCATCGGATCTACCCCCTGGCGGTGCGCTGGTTCGCCGAGGGCCGGCTGGGACTGGATCCGCGGGGTCGGCCCCGGTTGGACGACCAGGTCCTGGACACCGCCTATCTGCTGGAGGGTGGCGACCCGAGCCCAGCGGTCCCGCGCCCGGCCTGATTCCGCCCCGAGCTCAGCGGGTGCACCGACTGCCAGCGGGAACGGCCCGCTCAATGCTCGCACTTATCGAGCTTCTCCCGGGCACCGGGCAGCACGGACAGCAGGAAGGTCGAGATCAGCACCACCGGGGCCAGCACCACGAGGATCAGGGCCAAGAGCAGCACCACCTGCTGCAAATGGGCCAGGGGCGGCACCACGTGGCGGGCGGCGAGAAACAAGAGCATGGCCGCCGCGAAAAAGATGGCAGAGACCAGCACACCGTCGCGCATAGTCCTGCAGCCCAACATCAAGAGTCTGTGAGCCATTGGCAACCTTCTCCAAGGCGTTGGGATGGGACCTGAGCAGATGCCTCTTGTCACGCGGCCTCGCAACCGCGCCCGTGGTTGGCCGCGCGCCCTTACTTCTTCGAGCCGGCGTCTCCCGCCATGCCCCCCCCTTTGCCTGATAGGGTCGCGGCTCCAGCGAGCGCCTTTTGGAACAGGTCCCAGGAGGCCAGAGTCCCGCTCAAGTAGGGTTGGAAGAGCTTGATCGGATCATAGCCCTCCGCGCCGGTCGCCATGCGTTCGCGGATGTCGTCCATCAACTGGCGCTGGAACGTCTCCACGTCCGGCAACCCGAAGAGCTTACGGAGCTCCTCCGGGGTGATGTCCAGGTCGACGGTGATCTTCATGTTTGCTCCGGCGGGTCTTGGCGGACGATGCCCCCAACTTTGGACGACGCAGAGGGCCGACGCAACCCGTATCGGCCGGGCAGACCCCATCAATGCCGACTGGTCCGGGGCACCGGCTCGGAAGGCGCCGGTTCCTCCACCGCCAAGGTCGGCCGCACCCGCCGCCCGACGAGGACACAGGCCCTCTCGAAGGCGAGACGCGCCTCCCGGGAGTTCCACTCCCAGTCGGAGGGGTGGGCGGATACCTCGAACTGCCAATGACCCGTGGTCAGGACGGCGCCGACCCGCACCTCCAGGGTCCAATCGTGCCAGACCGTGTCCGGCTTGCCGTCCTCCACGAACTCCTGTTCCACCAGGCGCACATAGTTACCGGCGCTGTCATCCATGGCCACCAGATTGGAGAGGACCAGGGTGTCGTCCACACAGCTCGACCAGCCCGTATGCACCGCGCTCGCGGTGCCCATCAGGGCATGGATCAGGAGTGACGGCGTGGTGCTGAGGCTTAACGGGGTCTCCCAGTCGGGCTCCTCCGCGGCTTGGCTCTCGCTCGCTTCTTTCATGGTCGCTGTTCCGACGGGGTTGGGGCTCGACGAACGGGGCCGTGCCGAGTCGCCAGTGTAAAGGCCGGCACCCGATGGGAACAACGGGCCCGGACCTCATCAACGGGCAACCAAAGCCCACGCGCCGACCCCTCCCCGTTCCGCGAGGCACCAAAAACGGCTAAGGTGACCAGGCCAAAGTGATCCGAATTTCATCCCAATCAGAATCGAGCCAGAGAGAAGCCTCCAGATGCGAGTCGTAATCTTTTCCGATGTCCAGGCCAACCTGCCGGCGATGGAGGCGGCGGTGGAGCAAATCCAGTCGTGGGGACCGGACCTGGTGGTGATGGCGGGGGACCTGGTGAATCGGGGACCCAAGAGCCTCGACTGCGTCGCCCTCTTCGACGATCTGCGCCGGGGGCATGGCTGGCTGCCGATCCAGGGCAATCATGAGGCCTGGGTGTTGCGTTGCGGACGGAAGGGCCCGCGCGACGCCCTGGAGGCCCAGACCCGGCGCTTCGCCGACTGGACCTACGCCCAGGTTCGACCCCGGATCGAGTCGCTGCGAGACTGGCCCGACCACCTGTGTTTTGCGGGTGAGGACGGCGAGGGCTGGGTCCACGTGACCCACGGAACCCTGGCGAGCAACCGGGAGGGGATCACCGCCTCGGTCCCCGAGGAGAGCCTGCGGGACAAAGTGCCGACCGATGTGGCCCTGTTCGTCACCGCCCATACCCACAGGCCCCTGGAGCGCATCATCAACGGGACCCAGGTGCTCAACGTCGGCTCCGTGGGCTCCCCCTTCGACGGGGACCCCCGGGGCAGCTACGCCCGGCTGGAGTGGCGGGGCGGGCGCTGGCACTGGGAGATCCTGCGCTTCGACTACGACCGCGACCAGGCGGATCGGGATTTCCGGGATTCCGGCTTCATCGAGGAGGGAGGGCCCCTGGCCCGTATCCTCTACGAGGAGTGGCGCCTGGCACGCCTGTTGATGCCCAGGTGGCGGACCGACTATGAGCCGGCGGTGTTGGCAGGGGAGCTCGACCTCGAACTTGGAGTGCGGGACTTTCTCAGGGAGATCGGCGTCGCCTAACGGATTGCCGACCCGATCTCGGCCCGGGGTTCGAGCCGAGATCGTCTGATTGAGTGCGCATGGCGGCGGGCTAACAGCGACAAGGGGAGCCGGCGTCGCACAGGTCGTCCACCGCCTTCACGCGTTCCTGCAGACGGCACAGCCAGGCCGGCATGGGCCTGTTGATGGCATACACCGCCAGCCCCGCCGCGAGCAGGCCGAAGAACACCAGGGCGACCCAGGGGCTCTCCATCAGGGCCCCGGCGCCGTACACCGACATGGACAGGCCCAGGAAAAGGGCCGCACTACCGATACCAAAGACTAACGGGATCATGACTGTCTCCTTCTGACTACGATCACGACTCGTATATTAGCCTTTGCTAATTAATAAGCAAGCCGCCCGGGTCCCTCGGCAGGGCCGAGCGGAGGGCCCAGACGTAAGAAGAAACAGTCTGAAATCTCTGTAAATTTGCTCTCACCCCGCCCCGCGCATGGCCGCGAAACCGAACCCATCGGCGCGACCGGCGGTCCCGATTGAGCGATAATGAAAATTGCAACAAGATGTAACCGGGCAACGAAACGGACTCTTAGAAGCAGGATGGCCGCCGCGCCGACATGCGAAGCGGCGGCCTCCCTGAGGGTCATTACCCCTTTTTCGGCGCCCGGTGGGGACGCGTCTTGCCGTAGCTGCCCCGATAGATCTTTCCGCGCCTTGAGCGGCGATCACCTTTTGCCATGGTTGGCCTCCTCTGGGTTTGCGATCGAAACGGATGAACAGGCGGCAGAGCGCCCGACCGCGCAAGTGTAGTCGTCCCCCCGGGGCCCGGGCAAAGTGCACGGCCGCTCGCGCCACCGCCCCAAAGACCAGCGAATCGACCCCAGTGCGCCGGTGCCCCTCGTCCGTCCGAAGGGCACCATGGACGACCAGCTCAGACTCAACCGCCAAGCCTCCGGGACACCGGAGAAATACCGGGAGACCCTATGGCAGATACCGACAGACTCCACCGCTTCGTCTTCGAGAACGCGGGCATTCGGGGCAACCTGGTGCACCTCGATGCAAGCTGGCGTGCCGTTCTGGACACCCACCCATATCCCCAATCGGTGCGCGAGCCCCTCGGTGAGGCCCTGGCGCTGGTGTCTCTCCTCGCCTCCACCGTCAAGATCACCGGATCCCTGATCCTGCAAGCGCAAGGGTCGGGACCCATCCGCACCCTGGTGGCTCAGGCCACCAGTGCCCGCACCGTGCGCGGCGTGGCCCGCTGGGAGGGCGAGGTCCCGGTAGACTCGGGGCTCAAGGGGCGATTCGGCCAGGGCCGGCTGGTGCTGACCATCGAGCGTGGGACTCGCGAGCCCTACCAGGGCATAGTCCCCCTCGCGGGCGCCAACCTGGCGGAGGCCGTGGAACGTTATTTCAACGACTCCGAGCAGCTTCCGACCCGGCTCTGGGTCAGCGCGCGGGGGGAGCGGGCCGCGGGACTCCTGCTGCAACGCCTGCCGGTCGACGGCCCCACTGGACGGGGAATCGGCGAGGACTCGGACGACTGGCGCCGGATCAGCCTGCTCACCGACACCTTGTCCCAAGACGAGCTGGAAGGGCTCCCCTGCGAGGGTCTCCTGCGCCGGCTCTACCACGAGGACCAGATCCGCCTCTTCGAGCCCGAGCCCATCGCCTTCCGCTGCGGCTGCTCCCGCTCGCGCATCGAGGACATGCTGCGCACCCTGGGGGAGGCCGAGGCCATGTCGATCGTCGCGGAGCAAGGGGCCATCGAGGTGACCTGCGAGTTCTGCAACCGCCGCTACCGCCTGGATGCGGTCGATGCCGGCCAGCTCTTCGCCGAGACCACGCGACATGAGCCGCCGACGGCGCGCCAGTAGCCGCCCCATCGGCCACCTCTAGGACTGGTAGTCGGTTCCCTGCGCCGACCACCGAGCAAGCGTCCATTCCATAGGAGCGGCGCCCTCGCCGCGATGAGGCCTCGCACTTGGCCGCAGGAACGCAGCATCGCGCCGAGGCGGCGCTCCTACGACGGCTTGAAACGTCCAATCCCAGCGAACGCGATAGCAATATCATTTGGAATGGATCACTTAGGACCGCTTCTTCAGCCTATGCTCGGGCTTGTCCTGATCACCGCCCTGGCCTGGGCCCTGAGCGAGGAGCGCCGGGCGGTGCGTCCGCGGCTCATCCTCGCCGGCATCGGCCTCCAGGTCCTCCTGGCCCTCCTGCTGCTGAAGCTCCCCCCAGCCAAGCAGGCCTTCCTGGCCCTCAACGATCTGGTGCTGGCGGTCCAGCGGGCCACCCAGGCAGGCACCGAGCTGGTGTTCGGCTTCCTCGGGGGCGGCGCGGCCCCCTTCCAGACCCTCTACCCCGAGCACAGCTTCGTGCTCGCCTTCCGGGCCCTGCCCCTGCTGCTTGTCATCAGCGCCCTGTCCGCCCTCCTCTTCCACTGGCGCATCCTGCCGGTCCTGGTGCGCGGCTTCGCCTGGGCCCTGCGCCGCACCCTGGGGACCGGGGGCCCCCTGGGGCTCGCCGCGGCGGCCAACGTCTTCGTCGGCATGACCGAGGCCCCGCTCCTGATCCGGCCCTACCTGACAGGGCTTTC
>JBGSUY010000829.1:0-5609 GCA_041753195.1 Chromatiaceae bacterium | reverse complement strand
GGCGGGCCGCCAGCTCCACGGCCTCCAGGCCGTCGGCCGCCTCCCCCACCACGGTCCAGTCGGTGCGTTGGCGCAGCAGCGCCGCCAACCCCTCCCGGACCAGGGTGTGGTCGTCACTCAGGAGGATGGTCGCTGGCATGGCAGAAAGGTGGGTGGTGGCGTTGTGCGACAGGTACCCGATCCTAGCGGCTTTCGGGCCTGACCGGAATCCACAACCGCACCCGGGCGCCAGGACGCAAATCCTCCAGGGTGAGGCCGCCGTCCACCAGGGCGAGGCGCTCACACACCCCCTTGAGGCCATAGCCGCCCCCGGCGCAGTCTCCCCTCGCGTGGCCGGCCGCGAATCCGATCCCGTCGTCCTCCACCTGAAGCTCCAGGCGCCCTTCCCGCTGCGTCAGGCGGATCCCCGCCCGGCTGGCCTTGGCGTGCTTGATCAGATTCATCACCAGCTCCCGGGCGCATTGAAATAGCAGCACCTTGCGCGGGCGCTCCAGGGCCGGCAGGACCCCATCCAGGCGGTAGCTCATGCTCAGGCCCCAACGGCCCTGGGTGCTCTCGGCCAGCCAGCCGAGGGCGGCCGACAGTCCCCCGCTCTCCAGGACCGGGGGGCTCAAGTCGAACTGCAGCCCGCGAAGCTCACCGATAGCCTCGGAGAGCAGCTCCAGGCCCGCCTTGAGCCGCTCGCCGGACTCAGCGTCTCGCTGGCGGGTTGCCGCCTCGATCTGCATCTCGGCCAGGGCGAGCCTCTGCATGGGCCCATCATGCAGCTCCACGGCCAACCGGGCCTTCTCCGTCTCCTCCAGCATCGCCAAATCCAGGGCCATTCCGCGCAGCTTGGCGTTGGCATGATCCAGTGCCCTGGCCTTCAGGGCAAGCTCCGACTCCCGCTCCTCCAGGCCCTGGAGTACCGCGTTGAAGCCCGCTACCAGGGTGCCGATCTCCTCCCCCACGTCCGGGTCCCGCAGTCGCTCACTGAAGTCCCGCGTCTGCGAGATGGCTCGGCTACGCCTGGCGAGCCGCAGGATGGGCTCGGCGATACGCCGCCGCAGACGCAGGGCCACCACCAGGGCGGCCCCTAGGGTGAGCAGGCCCACCAGGGCGGCCAGGGGCAGATAGATCCGGAACTGACGCCTGAGCTCCACCAGCTCCGCCTCAATCACCAGGCGCCCCGCGGGACGACCATCGAAGGCGATCGCATAGCTGATCTCCAGGCGGGGGCTCAGCGCCGTGATCAGCGAGGTCCCACCGGGCCCCGAAGCGTCGGCGCGATGCCGCCCCCATTGGGCGAAGGTCTCGCCGCGGGCGTCCAGGAGGGTTGCCGAGCGAATCTGGTACTCGCGCTCCAGGGTCGCCAGGTGACGCTCGGCCGTCCCGGGATCGTCGAAGACCAGGGCTGAGACACAGTTCTCGCCCACCACCGCCGCCAGCACCTCCAGGTCCCGGGTCATGTGGTCGCGAAAGAGCTTGATGTCGATGATCGCCGAGAGCAGGGTGGCGAGCCCCAGGGTGAGCAAGGTGATCAGCAACAGTGACCCGAGCAGGCGGGTGCCAATCGAGCGACCGCCCGCGCGCGGGGGGCCATTCATCGCACCACCTCCGCCACGTCGTAGAGCTGGGCCGACGCCTTGAGACCCCGGTCCTTGATCGCCCCCGGATTGATGCGCAGACCCAGCCGCTCGGTCTTGCCAAAGATGTCCGGCTTGCGGAAGAGCTCGATGGCCAGGCCGCGCGCCGCATCACCGGGCCCGTCCCCGACGAGGAGCGTCGGCCAGCCGGCGGTGCGCCTGAGGATAGCCTCCAACCCACCCCGGGCCTGCGCCCCCACGAACAGGATCTCGCTGGGCGCGATGGCATCCGGCCCGAGGTAGGCCCGGATCTGGATCGGCCGCCCCTCGACCCCCTTTGCCTCCCGCTCAAGGACCCGTAGCTGGCCCTCCAGGACCGGGTCGCCGATCACGCCGATCACGAAGGGTCGGCGGGGCGGCACCTCGGGCCACTGCACGAAACGGGTGAAGTTGTAGATGAAGGCGACCTTGAGCGCGGAGAGCGGATCCTCGCCCTCCGCGCCCTGAGCCGCGGGCAGGGATGACAGGCACTGAAGGAGCACAAGCAGCAAGGCGATCCAGCGCCCGCCTCGACGATGGATGGCCGGCCAGCGACCAGGCCCCATCGATCCCGGATCCTTCGGCTGCCCGGGCACGGCCAGACGCGCCGCGCCGCGCGGCGCCAGGGGCGGGGCTTGGCTCAAAATGCCCAACCGATGGTTGCGGTGATCACCCTCCCCGGCCCGATCAGGCCCCGCTCCAGGTCGGCCAGCTCGTTGGCCGGGTAGCGGATCTCGGCATCGAGCAGGTTGGAGACGTGCAGGGCCGCATAGGGGCCTTGGTCCCGCGGCGCCCAGCGCAGATTGAGCCCCAGGTCCCAGTAGCCCGGAACGGGCTCGCCGATGCGCCTCACCACTCCCCGCTCGGGACCGGCGACGAAGTCCCAATCCGCGTCCATGCCATCCACGTAGTGGGCGTAGGCGGCGTAGGTCAGCGGCCCCTGGCGCCAATCGGCCTTGAGCTTGGCGAGCAGGGCCGGCGAATAGCCGGGGTCGATCCCGGTCTCCGTGTCCGCGGTCCGCTGCCAGGTGAGGCTGGCGCTCAAATGCAGCAACCGCAGCGGCTGGGCCTCGGTGATCAGCTCTAACCCATGCGTGCGCCAGCGCCCAGAGTTGTCGTCCTCGCTCAAGTACAGGCCGGTCACGGGGTCGATGCGCTGGATTGTACGGACCAGTTGGCTCAGGCGGTTCTGGAACAGGGCGGCGCTTGCCATCCAGCGCGGGCGGGTCAAGGTGTAGTTGGCCTCCAGGGTTTCGATGCGCTCTGCCTCGGGCAGGTTGAGTTGGTCCGAATCCTGGGAGGCCGTGCCCCAGGCGAGCTTCAGGACCTGGTCCGGCCTCGGGCTCCACAGCAGGGCGAGCTGGCCGTTCAGCACCGTCCTGTCCTCCACGGGTGCCACCTCCCGCGCCGGCAACGGCTCCGACTGCACCCAGCGCGTGCCGCGGTACGTATCCGGCAGCAGGCTCAGGCGCAGGCCGCCGATCAGGCGCAGGGGCGCGGCGACCTGCCAGCTCGCCTGCGTGAACAGGTCCTGGGTGGTCGCGGGCTCCAGTTGGACCCGGGTCCTGAGCAAGGGCGGAAGATCGACCCGGTTCTCCACCCCATCGATCTGCAGCAAGCGGTAACCGGCGATGGTGTCCAGGCTCGGTGAGGGGCGCCAGTGCAGATCCAGCTCCAACTCGGCGCGCCGCGAATGCTGGCGCTGGTCGCCCGCGAGTTCGGGGAAGAGGAAGTCGATCTGGTAGGCGTCATAGTGCTCGGCGCTGTAGATGCCGGTGACCCGCAGCCCCAGGTCCTCGCTGAAGCGGTGGGCATAGCCCAGGGAGCCGTGCAGGGTGTCGAGCTGGATGCGGGTGCCCTTGTCGAAGGGCGGGGTGAGGGCATAGATGCCGTAGTCGCGCCGGGTCAGGCGCAGATTGCCCTGCCAGCCACGCCATTCCGCGGAAAGATCCAGGCTGCCCAGGCGCTGGTCCATGTCGCCGTCCATGTCCAGGCGCCCGCCCGGACTGAGTGCGGCGAGCTGCCCGGGCCCCAGCATGTCCGCGTAGGCCCCAGTGAGACCAACCGTCCGGTAGCCGCCCGCGTTGAGGGCGATGAAGCCGTCATCGAAGACCCGGCCGGCGCGGCCGAACAGGCGGCCACTCTGCTCGCTGCCGAGGCTGGCCGAGACCCGCGGGCCGCTCCGGTCGATCTCATTGGTCACCACGTTGATGACCCCCTGGAAGGCGTTGTTGCCGTAGATCACCGACATGGGCCCGCGGATGATATCCACCCGGTCGATTGCCTCGATGGGGATGTCCAGACGGGCGATCTCGGTGGCGGTCTGGGTCTTCTGCAGGGAGGGGTGCTGGGGAATCCCGTTGACCAGAAACTGCACCCCGCCGCCCACCGCACCGCGGGTCCCGATGAATCGGTCCTCGGTGTTGTCCAGCAGATAGAAGCCGGGGACGTTACGCAGCAGCTCCTCGAAGGTGATCCAGCCATAGCGCGCGATGTCCTCCCGGGTGAGGATGGTCACGCTGGCGGGGATGTCGCGGATCTGCTCCTCGCGCTTGCCGGCGGAGCGGATCTCCACCTGGAGCAGGTCCTCGAAGGGCAGCTCCAGCAGGTCGCCAGCGGTGCGGGATCCGGCCATCGCTGGCGCGAGACCGGTGAACAGGGCGCTTGCGGCCGCCAGGCAGACCAGGTGTCCACCGGCCCCTCGGGGACGTCGATCAGACATCGGCTCAGCTCGCCATCGGGTTGATGTGGCGGATGCCTGTGAATCGCTGGAAGTCGTTGTCGGCCGAGCAGACGGTGCAGCCGTGCTCGATGGCCAATGCGGCACTGTGTGCATCTGTCGTGAGGTTACCACCTGTTCCGTTCGCCGCCACCAGCTCCCTCACAGTGCGCCAGTCGTGTGAGGGATCGGCTTGGACCGCTTCGATTCGAAGACTCGCACCCAACAACTCGCATCCACCGGGATCATCGCCGCTGCCCGAGCTTTTCGCCCACTGCGTGGTCTTCCAGGGCATCGGCCAAGGCGCAAGCCTTGACCAAATCAACGCCTGCTCGCGGCTGACCGAGGGAACGAGGTTGGAGCCGGAAGGGCACGGGCGGGTGCTCCAGCGCCGAGAGCCCCGCAGCCAGCGCCACGCCGACCACCCACTTGAACGGCTTCCCCAAGGAACGCTTTACCCGAGGTCTGGGCGAGCCGCCTCAAATCCTCAACGCGCTTGAGACGGTGAGATATACCCGATCCACGTCAGCTATTCGTTCCTTTTTCCGAGCTACGTCGCTGGCCGATCTGCGAATCCTCACTACTCGCAACCCGCCACTCGCCACTCGCAACTGTCAGGTATTCAATCCAACCGGTGGCTATATGCCCTGACCTTCGGGGCCGCTTTCTTGCCCGACCTCGCGATGCGCTTGTAGGCTTGGTCTGAGCGAGGTCCGCACAGGTCGCGCGCCGCCGTTATCTCGTCCGCAGGGAAGGGCAAGGTTGGTCCGCGTGGCTCAACGGGGGTTGGAGAAAACACCCTCTCCAAGACCGCGCAGGGTTTCCAGGGCCGCCGGGAAGTCCAGCGCCTCGATCTGGCGCAGCAGATCCCCGCCCTTGCCGGACGCTTCAGCGCGTAAGCAGCGCTCCAGCCAGGGCAGATGTTCAAAGGCGCGGGTATTGCCTGCCTCCAGTAGCGCCTCCAGCTCGCGAAGACGCTCGCTCCGTTCCTCGCATTTTGGCTCGGCGGCCCCAGCGGATGCCACTTCCGACGCCAGGGTCTCCAGCCCCGCGAGCACCGCCAGGGCGGCCTCGGCACTGGCGAAAAAGCGGGCACGCAACCCGTCATCGGCGGGGCCGTCGTCCGCCAGTGCCAGCTCCAGTCGTCCTGCCGCCGCAGCCAGGTCCTCCGCCCCGAGCACCCCACTGGCCCCGCGCAAGCGATGTAGTAAGTTGGCAGCACGCGCTCGGTCCCCGGCATCCAGGGCGGCGCCGATGGCGCTTGCCGTCGCCGGGTACTCGGCGAC
>JBGSUY010000828.1:0-2644 GCA_041753195.1 Chromatiaceae bacterium | reverse complement strand
CGCCGCGCTGTGCGAGCGCTGGATGGCCGCCGCCCCCGAGCAGGCCGGCGTGCTCTACATCGATGGCCATGTGCGCGTCTACAACGGCAGCCAGACCCAGCTGCCACGCCACTACGTGGCCCGCCAGCGCCTGTGCCTGCGTGCCACCACCGACTACTGGGTCAACGCCATGGACGGGCAGCGGTTCCTTGTCGTCAACCAGGTGGTCGACCCGGGGCTGATTCAGGTCGTCGAGCAGGAGATTGTCCCGCGCCTGGAGCAACGCCTGCCTGCCCAACTGCAGTGTCAAGCGCCCGAGGACGATCCGCTGCGCCATCGCTTCACCATCGTGTTCGACCGCGAAGGCTACTCGCCGGATTTCTTCCAGCGCATGAAGGGCAAACGTATCGCCTGCCTGACCTATCACAAGTTCCCCGGCGAGCCATGGCCCGAGGAGGCGTTCTTCGCTACCCGGGTGCACCTGCCCAGCGGCGAGGTCGTCACCCTGGATCTGGCCGAGCGGGGCACGCGCCTGAGCAACGGATTGTGGGTGCGGGAGCTGCGCAAGCGCACCGAGCGCGGGCATCAGACCGCCATCCTGTGCACCGACTACCGCGGCGAGGCGGCCCCCATGGCCGCGGCCATGTTCGCCCGCTGGTCGCAGGAAAACTTCTTCAAGTATGCCCGCGAGCACTTCGCCCTGGACCGCCTGGCCGACTATCGCACCGAGGCGATTTCCGAGCCCCTACGGGTGGTCAACCCCGACTATCGCCGCCTCGACGGCCAGGTCCGCTCGACCACCGGCAAGCTCACCCGACGCCTGGCCCGCTTCGCCGCCATGACCCTCGACGAGCCCATCGAGCCCAAGCATGTCGAGCCGTTCCTGCGGCGCAAGGCGGCGCTCCAGGAGGACATCGAAACCCTGCAGCTCGACCTCAATGCCCTCAAGGAGAAGCGCAAAGAGACCCCCCATCACATCAGTGTCGAGGAACTTCCCGAAGAGGCGCGCTTTCGCCAGCTCAGCACCCAGAGCAAGCACCTGCTCGATACCGTGAAAATGATCGCCTACCGTGCCGAGACGGCGATGGCCAACAGCCTGTGCGAGCACCTCAAGCGGCCCGACGAGGCCCGTTGCCTGCTGCGCGCCCTCTACACCACCGAAGCCGACCTGCTGCCCGACCCCGAGTCACGCACCCTCACGGTACGCCTGCACCACGCCGCCAACCCCGCCACCGACCAGGTGATCGAGAAGCTGTGCGAGGAGCTCAACGCCACCGAGACGATCTTTCCGCGCACGAATCTGCGCCTGCTGCTGAAATTGGGCTCGACGTAGATTCCGCGAAATCAGGTCGTCTGACCTTGGGCACCTGCACCTCCACCGGCCCCACCGTGGTCAGGATCGCGCGCGCCGGCAGATAGCCTTTGCGCACCACCGCCCGGCGCCCGTCGATCAGCGACACCGCGGCAAACTCATCGAGCTGCATCTGGGCCTCCGCCTCGATCACCCGCTGCAGGATGTCACGCGCCCTGCGGCGCCCCAGCTCCTCCAGCGGCAGACCGAGCTCGGCCAGTTGCCCCTGCCGATCCTGATCTCTTCTTGCACCCCGGCTCCCCTGCCTCGTATCGTCGCTCATGGCCCACCTCGCTCGTCGCTGCTTTGGGTCTCGACAACCGCATTGTCAGCAACGGTGCGCCGCCTTCTCAACCTCTATCAGCCCCCGCTGACACACCAGATTCGTGCATACCTCGTCGCAACATCCGAGGAGTACCGCAGGCGCCGATTCGGCCGTGTCGAGCGTCTGGCCCTTCAGTTCGTCAACGGCTGGCGCGTCCTTCAGTCCCGTTGCATCCGTAGAAGCACGTATTTCCCAGGGTTCGTGCGTTGGCTAGGATCGCCTGTGGGAGAGAGCTGTTCCTCAGCAAGCGGACACGCGACACCCCGGTACGTTGATGCCGGTCACGGACGGGTCTAGACCCGGGCCAGCGCGATACGGATGGTCCGCCAGCGTGGCCGCCCGTCCACTCGAATCCGCCGCAACCTGTCCTGCCCAGCAAGGACAACCGGAAGCGCACTTGGCAGGTTTATGGATCCAGGTTGCCTCCAATCCCTGTACAACCAAGCGCCCCTGTGCATTCACTCCATCGGGGCCGACGGTTGCCTGGTGAACATGAACCCGGCGGGGCTTGCCCTGGTCGGCGCGGACGGCGAAGGCGCCGTGCGTGGGCGTCACTACCTTGACTTCGTGAGCCCACAGGATAGGGACAGGATCCAATGTCTGTTGGCCGACGCTTTCGCCGGTCAATCCGCCGAGTTCGAGTTCACCGCCGCCGGGCCGCCTCCCGCGCGCCGCCTCGCCTCCTGCTTCATCCCAGTCACCGACTCCGAGGGCAGGGTGAGGCGGCTGGTTGGCATCACCCGGGACCGCTCGAAGCGCCAGCAGGCGGAGCAAGACCTGTGGCGTTTGAGCCGAACCCACGCCGTCCTCTCGCGCTGTAATCGCAGTCTCGCCCGCGCCGTCGATGAGCGCGCCCTCCTCGACGCCTTTTGCACCAATCTGGTCGAGGTGGGCCGCTACGGCTTCGCCTGGGTCGGGTACGCCGGGCGCGGCGGCGCGCGCATCCGCTTGGCGGCCTACTCGGAACAGGGGGACCGGAGCTTCGCCAC
>JBGSUY010000827.1:0-3032 GCA_041753195.1 Chromatiaceae bacterium | reverse complement strand
CCCGCCGGTGGAGACCCCGGCCGACTCGGAGATCGTGCGCGCTGGAGAGGCCCTTACCGGCCACGCTGCCGAGGCCGTGAGCTTCGGCACCGAGGCCCCCTTCTTCGACCGGCTCGGGATGCAGACCCTGGTGCTGGGGCCCGGCGACATCGCCCAGGCCCATCAGCCCGACGAGTACCTGGCCCTGGAGCGCATTCCCCCCACCCTTGATCTTCTGCGCGCCGTGATCCGGCGCTTCTGCATCGACTGAGCTCCCCGGGGCCGCGCCCGCCCCGGCGACCCGTCCAGGGCGAGCTGCTATGATTTCCGGCTGAATCCTCAACCTCTGGGCGGGGCCACCCATGCGCTGGAGAACCGGTAGACGCAGCGAGAACGTCGAGGACCGCCGCGCCGACGACGGGCTCGGCGGAGGGTCTTTCGCCGGTCACCGGCCCCTGCGGGTGGGCCGCAGGATGGGGGTGGAGGCGGACTCCGCGGCCTGCTGCTGGTGGTGGTGCTCATGCTCACGGGCGTGGACCCCTCCATGCTTTCACCAGCCCCGGCCAGGTCCCCATGCAGACCAGTGAGGACGACTCCTACGGCGCCGAAGGCCCCCAGTTCCGGGCCCCGACGTCCGGTGCCGATGAGGAGTTCAAGGAGCTGGTCTCGGTGGTCATGGGTGACACGGAGGACACCTGGAACATCGTCATCCAGGAGGGCGGCAAGCGCCATGTAGAGCGGACCCTGGTCCTGTTCTCCGGGCTCACCCGCTCCGCCTGCGGCCTGGGGGAGGCGGCCATGGGGCCCTTCTATTGCCCCGGAGACCAGAAGGTCTACATCGACCTCGCCTTCTACGACGAGCTGCGCAACGACTTCGGGGCGCCTGGCGACTTCGCCCAAGCCTATGTGATCGCCCGCGAGGTGGACCACCACGTCCAGAGCCGGCTCGGCACGGTTGAGAGTAACCGTCTCTCGGTGACGCAGGAGCTCCAGGCGGACTGCTTCGCCGGCGTCTGGGCCCACCACGCCCAGCGGTCCCGCCAGATCCTGGAGCAGGGGGACCTGGAGGAGGGGCTGAATGCCGCCTCCGCCATCGGCGACAACCGGCTGCAGAGACAGACACGCGGCTATGTGACACCCGACAGCTTCACCCACGAACGCTCCGAGCAGCGGGAGCGTTGGTTCAAGCGGGGACTGCTGGAGGGCGAGCTGGCCGCCTGCGATCCCTTCTCCGCCACCGAGCTCTGAAGACGGGCAAGGATCCGCTTCTCGCCGAGGTTACGCCATGGCCGACCACCAAGGAATCCGCGGCATCCTGCTGCCGGTCCTGATCCCAATTTGGGCCTTCGTCTGGGACTCCCTGGTGCGGGTCCTTTGGCTGTGCGCCTACTCCGCGGGCGCGGCGGTGGCGGTCACGCTGCTGTTCCTGGGGAACGACCAGGGCCAGGAGCTGCTGCGCATCTCCGCCGAACGGGGCCTCTCCGCCTGGAACCTGGCCTTCCTGGTCGGCGCCCTGCTCCTCGGCCTCGCCAACTGGTACACGGCCCGATTGCTGCTGGCCCGCGACTTCGAGCCCGAGAGCCTGGATCGGGCCCGGTCCCGCTTCGGCCGGACCTGGCTGCCCCGCCTCCTCGGCGCCGCGGTCCCTCTGGCCATCGGACTCGGGTTCCTCCGCCTGGAGAGCCCGAACCAGGGGGCGGCCTGGGTCCTAGCCGCCCTGTTCCTGCTGCTCGCGGCGGCCCTACTGTGGTTCTTCATCCGCCGCCGCGCACTCTTCCTCCAGGGCTCCCAGCGTGGCTTGGACGCGCCCGTCCCGTCACTGGGCCCGCTCAACTGGACCCTGTTGTCGGGGGCCCTGGGGGTGTCCTTCCTCCTGGTCGCCGGTTTCGTGCTGTCTCCGGTCACCCTGCCCCAGTGGCTCGGCACCCCTGCCATCCTGCTCCTCGGCCTCGCCGGCATCGTGCTCTTCGGCTCCCTGGTGCTCACCTACGCCTTCCTAGCCAATGGCCAGCCCGCCGCCACCCCCCTGGTGCTGGTGTTGGCGGTCGTCTTTGGGTTGGTCAACAATAATCACTGGATTCGTCTCGACCCGCAGGCGCCCGAGCTGCAACGGCTGGACGCCCGCGCCCACTACGAGACCTGGCGACAGGCCAACCCCGCGCCCATCGCCATCGGCCGACGGGGGCCGGTCATCCTGGTGGCGGCCTCGGGAGGAGGCATCCGCGCCGCCTATTGGACCGCCTCCACCTTGGCCACCCTGGAGTCCGTGCCGGGTTTCCGGGAGGGGCTCTTCTCCATCAGCGGGGTCTCCGGAGGCAGCGTGGGCGCCGCCATCTACAGCGCCGTCAAGCGTCGCCAGCTCGAGTTCGGCGGGGAGTCGGACACCCTGGCGGAGGTCCAGCAGGCGCTCGGACAGGACTTCCTGTCCCCGGTGGTGGCCGGGCTGCTGTTCCCCGACCTGCTCCAGCGCTTCTTCCCCGTCCCCTTCGACTGGGCGGATCGCCAGCGCTTCCTGGAGCTCGCCTTCGAGCAGGCCCTGAGGTCTGCCCCCAACCCCATGGCCCACTCATTCGCCGGACTCTACGCAGGCGGTTATGAGCTGCGGATCCCCAGCCTGTTGCTCAACACCACGGTGGTGGACTCGGGGCGGCGGGCGATCGTCTCAAACATCGCCCTGGATGGCTTCACCGACACCCTGGACCTGCTCGCCGAAGGATTCTCCACGCGGCCGATCCGGCTCTCCGCGGCGGCCGGCGCCAGCGCCCGCTTCACCTATGTGAGCCCCGCGGGCAGCCTGACCGGACCCGGTGCCCAGGGTCCCCAAAAGCTGCGCCTGGTGGACGGCGGCTATTTCGAGAACTCCGGGGCCGCCACCACCGTCGATCTACTGAGCCTCATCGACGGCCCTGACCTTTATCCGATCCTGATCCTAATCCGAAACGATCCGGAGGCCCCGCCGGTCTGTCAGGGCCGCCACGGCAGCGGCTCACTCGGGCCTGGCCCCGCGGGCCGACCGGCGGGGGATTTCATGAGCGAGGTGGCCTCGCCGGTGC
>JBGSUY010000826.1:0-2986 GCA_041753195.1 Chromatiaceae bacterium | reverse complement strand
AGCTGGGCGGTGTCCAACCGCGCCAGGACGTCCCCCTTGCGCACGCGGTCGTTGTAGTCCACCAGCACGGCCTCGATGGTGCCGGACACCTCGGTACCCACCTCGACCTGGTTGACCGGCTCCAGGGTCCCGGTGGCGGTGACGTGCACCCGCAGCTCACCGCGGGTGGCCGGCTGGGTCTTGAACTGCACTCCCGCCGTTGACGACCCCAGCCCACCGATCACCGCGATTGCGATTAGCGCAAGGGCCAGCAGTCCGAGTAGCCCGAAGAGCAGGCGCCTCGGGCGGCCGCGCGCGCCCGGGACCAGGACCTCGGCGAGGTCCCCTGGATGACTGGTGCCCTGGGCTGACATGATGCGCGCGCTCCTGCTGGGCTCGACTGGGGTCAGAGCTCCGCTCGCTGATGAAGTTGGGGTGCGACCGCTCGACTTCCGACAGGCTTCAATCTCTCGCCCCGTCATGGGCTTCAGCATAACCGGCCAAGATGCACCAAATGGGGAAAGGCCTCATGCCCGCCCCGTTGGGTGGGTTGCCTCGGCCTTCGCCGCCCATGCTCGGGTGCGGCTATCATCCGCAGGCGATCCGGCGACATCCCACCTGGGGTCTGGATCCTCGGCTGCCCGCGAAGGACGCGGGTTCCCACTCGACGATCGTCGCCGGTTCTGTTCACGTCGGTCCTTCTCTCGGAGCCAAGCACCATGAGCCAGCGATCCACGAACCCTTCCGGCGCCGTCGCGAGCCATGTGGTGAAACGCTTCAACTGGATTGCCGCGGCCATCCTGCTGCTCGGCGCGCTGGGCTTTTACGGCATCGCCGACGAGGTGACTGAGGGCGACACCCTGCACCTGGACGAGCGCATCCTGATGGCCATGCGGGTGCCCGGGGATCCCACTCGGGCGGTTGGGCCGGCCTGGGTCGAGGAGGCCTTCCGGGACTTCACCGGCCTAGGTGGGGTCGGTGTGCTGGGGCTCCTGACCATCGCCGCCCTGGGCTACCTGTGGCTGCGGGGGATGCGGCGGGCGGCCCTCTACGTGCTGCTTGCCATCGGCGGTGGCCTGCTGATCAGCCTGGCCCTCAAGGCCGGGTTCCAGCGTCCGCGGCCGGACCTGATCTCCCACGGCGCCAGGGTCTATACGGCGAGCTTCCCGAGCGGCCATTCCATGCTCTCGGCCATCGTCTATCTCACCGGCGGGGCCATGCTGGCCCTGGCCCATGGGCGCCGGGCGGTGCGCCTTTATCTCATCGGCTGCGCCGCCACGATTACGCTCCTCGTGGGGCTGAGCCGCACCTATCTCGGTGTGCACTGGCCCACGGACGTGTTGGCGGGCTGGGCCGGCGGGGCTGCCTGGGCGGCGCTCTGCTGGTTGGTCGCCCAGCGTCTCGGGATTCAAGGTCACCTGGGGGAGGCCGGGGCGTCGAGAGAGACCGCCCCGGACCCAAGTTGGGATCGCCCCTCAGAGTGACCGGCACTTGGCCCAGGTGGCGGCCGTCGCGGCTCCCGTGCGGCGGACCAGACCCGAACCCTGCCCCGGTTGCTTGCTCGACTGCGTGGTCCTGACATCGCGGTTACCGCTCCCCCTGTTCTCTCGCTCGGATGCCAGATCCCTTGACTCGCCCAGGAGGTAAGCGGCGGATACCGACAGGAATGACTTCACGATCGGACTCATGGCAGGTCTCCGGTGTCGCGGTAGCCAGGGTGAGGCTAACAGGCCCGCCCGGCACTTGGGTTGCCGGGAGATTACCCGTCGGTCATGTCGCCCCATCCTGAGCTGGCGTCACGCGTACCGAGGCGTTCAGGGAGACTCCCAAAGGACATGCGCCTTGGCAGCCGCCGCGGCCGTGAGGAGTTGGATCAGCGGCAGGGCGCGGTGGGCCAGACTCACGTGGGGCTGGTCGCCTTCGTCGCTGGCCTGTTTCCCACCGCTGGGGTCCAGCGGGGCGTCGGGGTGCTCGGTCACCGCCGCCTTGAGCCGCTCCAGAGCGGCAGGCACGTCCTCAGCCATCAAGGCGCCGGGGACGGTGCCGCTATGGCCCATGAGCTTGAGCAGGGTTACAGCCACGTCGCCGAACATGGTGATGCTGGCATAGGCCTCGGTCTTGAAGTTCACGAGCATGGGGTTTGCTCCATCGGTTGGTTGGGGTGGGATCGGCAGGTCCTGAGCCTACTCCACCAGCCCCCAGAAGCGGGCGATGTGGCGGGTGGCGCAGAGGTTCGCGTCGGTCACGAAGTCGGTTTGGCGTTTGTGGTCGTCGTGGCCGCAGCCGGTGTCCTCATCGATGGCGGTGGCGTGGCCGACGCCCCGGGTGATCCAGAGCTCCACCCGAGGTTGACCCGCCGAATCCGCGTAGACCCGGCGGCGGTGGGGACCGATGCCCTCGTCGATCTCCGGCACCTGGTCGATCCCATGGACCGCGGTCCATTGCAGCATCGAGCTCTCCGCATTGAAGGGGTTGACCACGGGGTCCCCGGCGTCGTGCCAGATCGCCACCCGGGGCCAGCGGTTGGTGCCGAGGGGCGCTGCCTCCCGGACCCTCGCCGCCCAGGCCGCAGGGCCGCTCACCCGCCGGTTGCCGTACTGCATGCAGGGCAGCGCTTGGAAGGCGTTGGCAGCGCAGCGGTAGGGCATGCCCGCCATCACGGCACCGCCGGCGAAGAGGTCGGGATGGGTGGCAAGCAGGACGCTGGTCATGCCGGCCCCGGCGGAGAGCCCGGTGACGAAGATGCGGTTGCGATCGATGGGGTACTGGGCCAGCAGGGTCTCCACCTGGTTGCGGATGGACTCGGGCTCACCCCGGTCACGCCGGTAGTCCTTGGGGCTGAACCAGTTGAAGCAGCGGGCGGGGCTGTTGTAAGGGTTCTGTTCGGGCAGCAGGAGGAGAAAGCCGGCCTCCTCCGCCAGGGCCGTCCAGCCGGTCTCGTCGTCGAAGTCCGCGGCCCGCTGGGAGCAGCCATGCAGGGCCACCACCAGGGCGGGCCGCTCCGCCA
>JBGSUY010000825.1:0-6035 GCA_041753195.1 Chromatiaceae bacterium | reverse complement strand
GAGCACCCGCTCCAGGTCCAGGTAGGAGGCGCTGGCCGGCGCCGGGCCGATGCAATGGGCCTCGTCCGCCTGGCGCACATGCAGCGCATGCGCGTCGGCCTCGGAATAGACGGCCACGGAGCCCACACCGAGACGCTTGAGTGTGCGGATGATGCGGCAGGCGATGGCGCCGCGGTTGGCGATCAGGACCTTTTGGAACATGGACGCCTAGGGCTCCTGGGTCGCGGGCCGTCCCGCAGTTGGTCGGTGCTACCCGGGCGCGTCCCGGTGTAGGCCGGGCTGTAGCCCGACTGCGGCAGTTTCGTTAGCCGGAGAGGTTGCAGTCGGGCTGAAGCCCGACCTACGCGGCCTAGTCCCAGACCAGCATACGCACCGGCGTTGGGTTGTAGGCGTTGCAGGGATTGTTGAGCTGGGGACAGTTGGAGACCAGGACGATGAGCTCCATCTCGGCGCGCAGCTCCACGTATTTGCCGGCCTCCGAGATCCCATCCTCGAAGGTCAGGCGCCCCTCGGGGGTCACCGGCACGTTCATGAAGAAGTTGATGTTGCTGGTGAGGTCCCGCTTGCCCATGTCGTAGCTGGACTCCCCCAGGGCCAGGAGATAGTTGTCCCGACAGTTGTGCATGGGGCGCTTCTCGAGCGCATAGCGCACCTGGTTGGACTCGGCGGCGCAGGCGCCCCCCAGGGTGTCGTGGCGACCACAGGTGTCGGCCACGATGGTGGCCATGACATTGCCGTCGCCGGAGAGCAACCGGGAGCCGGTGGTGAGATAGATGCCCCCCTGGGCGCGGATGGTGTCCACGGCGCTGTAGCGCTCCGCCGGGTCCTGGGCATTGTAGAAGATCGTATCCACCGCCTGGTTGCCCTCCAGGTCCAGGATACGCAGGGTCTGCCCCTGCTTGAGCTCATGGAGCCAGGGCTCGCCGGCCGGGACCACCTGGTCGTAGATCGCCTCCGATGGGTCTCGGGTGCTCTCGGTCAATGCGCTCATGGCCTGAGTCATGGTGGGGGTCCTCAGTACTGGCAGTGATAGATGGCGGTGTTGGCGAAGCCGCGGCCGTTCTCCGGGCAGCTCGTGCGGCAAGGGTCGTCCTCGGCCACGGGATCGGCCCGGTAGAGGGTGAGATCAATGGGCCTGGGGGACCACTCGGGGTCTGGATCCAGGGGGTGCGGACAGGTATTGAGCACCACCAGGGTGTCCATCTCGGCACGCAGGTCCACGTGGGCACCGGGCTTGGAGTGGCCGGGAACGAAGTGCATACGCCCCTCGGCGTCCACCGTCACCTTGCTGAAGAAGTTGATGTTGGCCACCAGGTCCTTGCGGCCCAGGCCCCACTTGCCCAGCTCCACGAGAAAGAGTCCCCGCCCGTCCCGATGGAAGGCATTGCGGTGCTCCTGGTAGCGGGCCTCCCCATAACGCTCCCACACTAGGGCCGCATTGCTGACCCCGCTGATGGTGTCGTGCCAGCCGCAGGTGTCCTCCACGATGGACATCAGGATGCGCCCCATGTCCGAGTAGCACACGTGCCCGCGGGTCAGGAAGGCGGTGTGCTGGGCCTTGAGGGTGTCCGCCATGTTGTAGCGCTCCAGCCTGTCGTTGGCGTTGTAGAGGAGCGCCGAGCAGTTGCCGCCCCCGCGGCGGTCCGTCAGCCGGAGCGCAAAGCCCCGGCGCACGATGAAGGACCAACTGCGGGCCCCGGGCAGGAGCTCGGAGTGCACGATGCGGTCTGGGTCGATGGAGTCGGTGGTCATGGAATGGGTCCTCGGGTCTTAATCTTGTCGGGTGTGCACCCCTTTAGTGCCCACCCGGCGCCTGGGCGCGGACAGCGCGCCCACCCTAAGCGGTCAGGGCGAGGTGCGTCGCCTGAGTGACGGCCACCTCAGTCTCGATCTCCCGGATGATGCGCTGGTCCGCGCGCTCCACCGGGAGGTCGAAGGTGATGCCGGCCCCATAAGCGTGAGGGGCGTCCGGGTCGTGGCGCAGCTTGTCGAACACCAGGAGGCGCGTGCCCAGGTGGAAGCCTTCCCTGAGGTCATGGGTGATCATGAAGACGGTGAGATCGTTCTCCCGCCACAGCCGCCCCACCAGCTCGTGCATGTCGGCCCGGATACCGGGGTCGAGGGCGCCGAAGGGCTCGTCGAGCAGCAGGATCTCCGGGTGCATCACCAGGGACTGGGCGAGTGCGAGGCGCTGCTGCATGCCCCCCGAGAGCTCGCTCGGGTACTTGTCCAGGGCCCGGCCGAGGCCCACCGCGTCCAGCATCTGGCGGGAGCGCTCCAGGGCCTCCCGCCGGGTCGCCCCGAACAGGCGACCGGTCAGGGGCGCGGCCTTGAGCTCCAGGCCCAGCAGGACGTTGCGCAGCACCGTCAGATGGGGGAAGACCGAGTAGCGCTGGAAGACGATGCCCCGGTCGGGCCCCGGCTCCGCCGGCAGGGGTTGGCCGTCCAGCAGCATCTGGCCCCGGCTCGGCGCCTCCTCCCCCAGGAGCAAGCGCAGAAAGGTTGTCTTGCCACAGCCGGACGCGCCTACGATGGTGCAGAACTCCCCGGCGGCGACCTCCAGGTTGATGCGCTCCAGCACCACCTGATCCCCGTACTCCTTCCAGAGATTGCGGATGGCGATGCGCGGTGTCATCGGGGGTCCTTGCCGTGGTACCAGGGGAAGAGTCGCCGGGAGACGAGCCTCAGGCCCAGATCGGTCAGGTAAGCCAACAGGGTGATCCAGACCACATAGGGCAGGATCTGATCCATGGCGAGATAGCGACGCACCAGGAAGATGCGGTAGCCCAGCCCCTCGGTGGCCGCGATGGCCTCGGCGGCGATGAGGAAGAGCCAGGCGGCCCCCAGGGAGAGCCGCACCCCATCGATCAGCCGGGGCAGGATCTGGGGCAGGATGACCCGCAGGATGATCTGCCAGGAGGAGCCGGCCAGAGTCTCGGCCTTGATGATCTGCTCCCGGGGCAGCTCCTGGACCCGCTGCTGGAGGTCCCGGACCAGGAAGGGGGCGACGCCGAAGACGATCAGGGCCACCTTGGAGACCTCGCCCAGGCCGAAGACGATGAACAGGATCGGCAGGATCGCCATGGGGGGGATCAGGGCCAGGCCGGCGACGAAGGGGGCAAGTCCGGCCCGGAGCAGTGGCAGGGCACCCAGCCCCACCCCGAAGGTGAGCCCGATGAGGGCGGCCAGGCCCACCCCCTGGGCGAGCCGGCGCAGGCTCGCCCAGGTGTCCACCCAGAGCTCGATCTCGCCCGTGCGCTTGCTGGGCTCGAAGGCCATGCGCTGGATGGAGTCCCCCAGGGTCGCGAAGGACGGCAGGAGCTTGTCGTTGGGGTTGGCGGCAAGACGCGCATCCGAGGCGACCAGATAGACGATGCCCAAGAGCAGAAAGGGCAAGAGGCCCAGGAGGATCGCCGTGCCACGACTCGGGCGCTGGTTGATGAGTCGCTTCATTCGGACGCGCTCGCTCTGCCGCGGCTCCGGCGGCGCCTACAGCGTGCCTTGCGCCGCCAGGCCCATGTACTCGGCGTCGAAGCGCAGCTTCACGTTGTCCGCGTTGCCCAGGACCTTGCCGTCCGGGAGGGCGATGCCGATGAAGCCCGCGTCCGGGGCCCCCTCGCCGAGGAGCCCGTGATCGAAGGAAAAGCGGGCCACATGCTCCATGGTCTTGGGCAGCTCCGGACTGGTGGCGAAGGCCACGGCGTCCTTGGCCTCAAAGAACATCCGGGTGCTGGCGAGCTGGGCGTCGTAGCCCGCGAGATCGGTGCCCGAGGACTTCCCCATGGCGGTGCGGGCGGCGCGGCCCGCCGCGTCGTCCTTGGACATGATCCCCATGATCTCGTACCAGGCCCCCACCAGGGCCTTGCCCAGGGCCGGGTTAGCCTTCAGGGTCTCGGTGTTGACCACCAGGAGGTCGATGATCTCGCCGGGGATCTGGCTGGAATCGAAGACCCTGTGGGTGCCCGGCATGGCGAGGATCTCGGAGACCAGGGGGTTCCAGGTCACCACCGCCGAGACCCCACCGGCCCCGAAGGCGGCCACCAGGTCCGCGTCGGAGGTGTTGACCACCTTCAGGTCCCGCTCGCTGAGACCCACCCCCTCCAGGCCCCGGGCGAGCAGATAGTGGGAGACGGAGAGCTCCACCAGGTTCACCTGCTGGCCCTTGATGTCGGCGAGCTCGGTCTTCTCCTTCAGGATGACCGCGTCATTGCCGTTGGAGAAGTCACCCACGATCAGCGCGGTGGAGTCCACGCCGCCGGCGGCCGGGATGGTGAGGGCATCCATGTTGGTCATGACGCAACCGTCGAAGGCGCCGGCCGTGTACTGGTTGATGGACTCGACGTAGTCGTTGATCTGGACCACGTCGATCGTGATCCCGTACTTGTCCGCCCACTTCTTGACTATGCCCGACTGGGCCCCGTAGTCCCAAGGCATCCAGCCCACGTAGATGCTCCAGGCGATGCGGAAACTGTCCTGGGCCAGCAAGGCGCCGGGGGCGAGGAGGCTCGCGGTGAGCAGGGCGCCGGCAAGGGCCCAGGGGGCAAGGCGCCGCGAGGCGCCGGCCTGGCGCTTGAGGGGTCGTTGGGGCATGTCAATCTCCCGAGTTGGTTACGAGCGGACGCGCGAGGAGGACCTGTGACAGGTGACCTCCCGGGCTTTTGTCCCGCCGTGTAACCTGCCGGGAGACCGGGCGGCACCTCTGGTGCCGGATTGGGCCTGGCCTGTCAGGTCGGCGGCTCTCGGACCAGCCGCCCGCTCCAGCGGGCCGGAACCCTAGCCGCCCATTTGCCGAATTGTCGCGTGAGTCGAGGGCGCCGTGGCACCTTTCGGGTCTCCTCAACCGCGGGGGACGCGAGATCCGTGCCAAGACCGACGGGGACCCGGATCTCTAGGCCCCGGCCCCTGCCCCAGGCACCTACCGCACGCGAAGCTCAGGACCGGCGAGCCTCGTCATGCACCACCCCGAGTCAGTCTTCCGGGGCTCGCACAGGAACGGTGCAGTCTAGAATTGGCGCCGCGGGAGAAAACTGGTGCCCACCGGTGCGGAGGGTGCCAGGGCGAAGGGAATCCGCGACGCCGGAATGCGGGTCAGAACACCCAGGCGATGAGGAGGGTGAGGATCAGGAAGAAGCCGAAGAAGGACGCCAGCATGAACTGGATTTCACCCAGGATGCCGTCCCCCGCCACCAGGGCGAAGAGCACGAAGAGTCCGACCGTGACCCCGAAGCCCCAGAGCGCGGCCTGCCGGAGCCCCATCCCCTCGTTCAGGGCCGCCAGGGCGGGCGCCCCCGCCGGCAGTAGGTTTACCACTAGGAGGACCACCAGCACGACCGCCACCAGTAGGGCGATGGCGAAGAGCTTGAGGTCTCCCCCGCCGTCACCCGCCACGATTGGCGGCCTCCGCCACGGCCCCGGTGCCCCTCGCCTTGACCAGCTCGCGGACGCGGCTGGGGTCCGGCAGACCGCGCACCACCAGCTCCGGCAGGTCCCCCGTGGTGAAGACCCGGATGTCGCCCGCGTCCAGCAGCCGCTGGAGCAGACTCTGGGAGACCTGCACGGTCCGCACCGACCCCATGCCCAGCTCCGTGTACTTCTTGTTCACCAGTCCATGGGTCCAGAGAATCTCGTCGTCGGTGATTTTCAACTGATCGGTGCGGGTAGAGACCCACCAGACCAGTAGCTGGAGGGTGCTCAAGGCGAAGATGAGAATGCCCGTCCCCTGGACCACCCGTGTGTCGATGCGGCCAACCTGCTGGGACAGGGACATCGGCAAGAGCCCGACCCCAACCACCGCGACCAAGATCCCGAGCACCATCAGGGCAAGCACGAGCAGGGTGGCGAAGGGCCGCATCCGGATCAGGGATGGGTGGGCCTCGTAGCGTACATTGGATGCGGACGCGGACATCGCTGAGCTCCTGGAGGTTGCCTGACTGGACCGGTACTGGGGAGTCAGGGCACGGGAAGACCGAGGCCGACGGATAAAGCCCCGCGGGGCACCGGGGCCCCAGCGGCCCGATCGGGCAGCCTGATCGCGC
>JBGSUY010000824.1:0-6243 GCA_041753195.1 Chromatiaceae bacterium | reverse complement strand
CAGTCTACGACCGACTATTTAGGCGCCGGGCCCGCCAAACTGCTCAGGGATCCACTCCGGGCAGCGGGAGCTGCGCCGGCGCTCGGCGGTAACGATGGCCCCGAGCTCCGCCAGGGCCAACTCAAAGCGGTCGTTGACGATGAGGTAGTCGTACTCGGCCCAATGGCTGAGGTCGTCCCGGGCCTGGGCCAGGCGCCGCGCGATGACCTCTTCGGAGTCCGTGCCCCGGCCCCGCAAGCGGCGCTCCAGCTCCGCGAGCGATGGAGGCAGGATGAAGAGGCTCACGGCGTCGGCGAAGCGCTTGCGCACCTGGCGGGCCCCCTGCCAGTCGATCTCCAGGATCAGGTCGCGCCCCGACGCCAGATGGGCGCGCAGATCCGCCTCCCGGGTGCCATAGAGGTTGCCGAAGACCTCCGCGTGCTCCATGAACTCGCCGGCCGCCACCGCCCGCTCGAATTGGTCTCGGTCGAGGAAGTGGTAGTGGACCCCGTCCTGCTCACCGGCTCGGGGTGCCCGGGTGGTGCAGGAGACCGACAGCGCAAGCCCTGGGTCCTGCTCCAGTAGGGCCTTCACCAGGCTGGTCTTGCCCGCGCCGGAGGGGGCGGAGACGATGAAGAGTATGCCGGATTGCATGGCTGAGGTCCTTGGGTTGTCGCCGGCCCACTCGCCTTGGGGCGCCGCCGCTGACCCACAAAAGACAAGGGCCTAGCGGTTAGGCTAAGCCCTTGGTTTACTTGGCTCCCCGGGACGGGCTCGAACCGCCGACCTAGTGATTAACAGTCACCCGCTCTACCGACTGAGCTACCGGGGAATCGTGAGAGCCCGAAAGACTAGCAGCCGCTACGCTGATCGTCAATCGTATCGGCCCTCGCGATCCTGGTCGCCGACCGTAGAAGGCGGGTGCCGTTCCGCGGTGGCTGCTCGCGGCCTGCCGCCCGGGCTCCCCGCGGGACCTAGGGACAGGTCAGGGCGCCTCCGCCGGAGGCGTAATCGCTGACGCGCACGCGCCCCACGTTGGAGACGATGACCCCGCGCTTGTTCGCCGAATCTCCGGTGTCGCAGAGGGTGAGCGTACAGGCATACCCGGTGGCGGTGCCATCCCCTTTGAAGACGATGCGCGCGCTGGTCCCGGTCTTGGTGACGGTGATGCCCGCCATCTCCGATGCCTCGACCCAGCGCAGCACCTGCCCGGTGCCTTCGAGCCGCGCGATGTAGCCGATCTCCCAGGCCCCGTCGCTCTGTGTCACGCACGTGCTGCCGTCGGTGCTGGGGCACAGGCTGACCTCCGCGCTGCGCTTCACGGCCTCGGATCGGGCGAACTGCAGGTGGCCGATCAAGCTGTTCGCGGCATTGGTCATCTTGGCGTTGGCGATCAGGGTGCGGAAGCCGCCGACACCCAGGGTGAGCAGGATGGCGACCACGGCGACCGTCACCAGCAGTTCCACCAGGGTGACGCCGGTTACCGTGTTGCGCGGGCCGATGTTCATACCTTGCGCCCTCCTCCTGAGGGGAGTCTAGACCGGATGCCACAGTCGGTGCGTCCGACCGATCTCGCGCCCAGCCGTGCCGGGGTTCGGGTCCCGAGGGAATTAGGCGGTCGCGCTCAAGCGACTGCGGCGGCGATACGCTCCAGCGCCTGCTCCAGGTTGCCCCGGCTGGTGGCGATGGAGATGCGCACGTGGCCCGACAAACCGAAGGCGGTCCCCGGCACCAGGGCCACCCCGGCCCGCTCCAGCAGGTATTCGGCCAGATCCAGGTCGTTGCTGACCCCGGTCAGCTTGTCGATGGCCCCCTGGACCCGGGGGAAGACGTAGAAGGTCCCGTCGGTGGGCAGGCACTCGATCCCGGGGATCCGGTTCAGCCCCTCCACCACGAAGTCGTGGCGCTCCTTGAATGCCTTGAGCATGACGCCGATGCACTCCTGGGGACCCTCCAGGGCCGCCTGGGCCGCCACCTGGGAGATGGAGGTGGGATTGGAGGTGCTCTGGGACTGGACCTTGGTCATGGCCTTGATGACCTCGGCGGGTCCCCCCGCATAGCCGATCCGCCAGCCGGTCATGGAGTAGGCCTTGGAGACACCATTCAGCACCAGGGTGCGGGGGCCGAGCTCCGGGCAGACGTTGAGGATGTTGAGGAATGGGCTGGAGTCCCAGCGGATGTGCTCGTACATGTCATCCGTGGCGATCAGGGCCCGGGGGAAGTCCCGCAGCACCGCCCCCAGGGCCCGGAGCTCGTCGGCCGTGTAGGCCATGCCGGTGGGGTTCGAGGGGCTGTTGATGACCACCAGCTTCGTCGTGTCGTTGAGCGCGGCCTTGAGCTGGGCCGGGCTGATCTTGAAGCGCTGATCGGCCCCCGCGTGCACCAGCACCGGGGCGCCCCCGGCGAGCAGCACCATGTCCGGGTAGGAGACCCAGTAGGGGGCGGGGATCACCACCTCATCGCCCGGGTCGATCACCGCCTGGGCCAAGTTGAAGAAGCTCTGCTTACCGCCGCAGGAGACCAGGATCTGATCGGGGGTGAAGTCGAAGGCGTTCTCACGCTTGAACTTGGCGGCCACGGCGGCCTTAAGGCTGGGCATGCCGTCAACGGCCGTATATTTGGTGAAGCCCTGGTTGATCGCCTCGATGGCCGCGGCCTTGATGTGGTCCGGGGTGTCGAAGTCGGGCTCTCCGGCCCCCAGCCCGATGACGTCCTTGCCCGCGGCCTTGAGGGCCTTGGCCCGGGCATCGACGGCGAGGGTGGCGGAGGGCTTGACGGCCTGGACGCGGGCGGAGAGCTTGATAGCCATTGTGGGTCGGTCTCGGTCGGACTTGGATCGGCTGGATTTGTGCGAAAAGGCTCCCAATACTAGCCGATCGGCGTCGGCCCGGCATCTATCCGAGGCGGCGCCTCAGACCCCGGGGCGCATCGCCGTCCCTCCCTCCGAGAACCACGCATGACCAAGGCCTTCGAGCTGGTTGCACCCTTCGCCCCCGCCGGCGATCAGCCGGAGGCCATCCGGCGCCTGCGCGAGGGTTTGGAGGACGGCGAGGCGGCCATGACCCTCCTCGGGGTCACGGGCTCCGGCAAGACCTTCACCATCGCCAACGTCATCGCGGCGGTCCAGCGGCCCGCCCTGATCCTGGCCCCCAACAAGACCCTCGCCGCCCAGCTCTACGGGGAGATGCGGGAGTTCTTCCCCCGCAACGCGGTGGAGTACTTCGTCTCCTATTACGACTACTACCAGCCCGAGGCCTATGTCCCGGCCACCGACACCTATATCGAGAAGGACGCCTCCATCAACGAGCACATCGAGCAGATGCGCCTCTCGGCCACCAAGGCCCTGCTGGAGCGGCCGGACGTCATCATCGTGGCGACCGTCTCGAGCATCTACGGCCTGGGCGATCCGGACGCCTATCTCAAGATGGTCCTGCACCTGAACCGGGGCGACCTGATCGACCAGCGGTCCATCCTGCGCCGCCTGGCCGACTTGCAGTATCGGCGCAACGAGATCGAGCTCTCCCGCGGGACCTACCGGGTGCGCGGCGACGTGATCGACATCTACCCGGCGGAGTCCGACGACGAGGCGTTGCGCTTGGAGCTCTTCGACGACGAGATCGAGGCCCTCTCGGTCTTCGATCCGCTCACCGGTGAGGTCCTGCGCAAAGTCCCTCGCTACACCGTCTTTCCCAAGACCCACTACGCGACGCCCCGGGAGAGCATCCTCAACGCCGTCGAGCAGATCAAGGTGGAGCTCAAGGATCGCCTCACCTGGCTGCGGGAGAACGACAAGCTGGTGGAGGCCCAGCGCCTGGAGCAGCGCACCCTGTTCGACCTGGAGATGATGCTGGAGGTGGGCTACTGCTCGGGGATCGAGAACTACAGCCGCTACCTCTCCGGCCGGGGACCCGGTGAGCCGCCGCCCACCCTCTACGACTATCTGCCGGCCAACGCCATCCTGGTGGTCGACGAGAGCCATGTCACCATCCCCCAGCTCGGGGGCATGTACCGGGGCGACCGCTCCCGCAAGGAGAATCTGGTGGAGTACGGCTTCCGGCTGCCCTCGGCCCTGGACAACAGGCCCATGCGCTTCGAGGAGTTCCAGGCCCGCCAACCCCAGACCATCTATGTCTCCGCCACCCCGCGCAAACTCGAGATCGAGCACTCGGGGGCCGTGGTGGAGCAGGTGGTGCGTCCCACCGGCCTGGTGGACCCGCAGTTGGAGGTGCGCCCGGCCCTGAGCCAGGTGGACGACCTGCTCTCCGAGATCAACCTGCGCGTCGCCGCCGGCGAGCGGGTGCTGGTGACGACGCTGACCAAGAGGATGGCCGAGGACCTGACCGAATATCTGAACGAGCACGGGGTCAAGGTCCGCTACCTGCACTCGGACATCGATACGGTGGAGCGGGTGGAGATCATCCGCGACCTGAGGCTGGGCGAGTTCGACGTGCTGGTGGGAATCAACCTGCTGCGCGAGGGCCTCGACATGCCAGAGGTCTCCCTGGTGGCCATCCTGGACGCCGACAAGGAGGGTTTCCTGCGCTCCGAGGGGTCCCTCATCCAGACCATCGGCCGGGCGGCGCGCAACGCCAACGGCAAGGCCATCCTCTACGCGGACCAGATCACGGGCTCCATGGAGCGGGCCATCGGCGAGACCGAGCGGCGCCGCGCCAAGCAGATCGCCTTCAACGCCACCCATGGGATCACCCCCCAGACCATCCGCAAGGCGGTGGCCGACATCATGGAGGGGGCCACCCCCGGTGCCCCCAAGAGCGCCCGCGCCTATGCCCGGGTGGCCGAGGAGATCGCCGAGTACGCCAACCTGACGCCCCAACAGATGGCGCGCAAGATCAAGGCCCTGGAGAAGGAGATGTACGGTTACGCAAAGGACCTGGAGTTCGAGAAGGCGGCCGCCGTGCGCGATCGTATCAAGGAGCTGCAGGGCAAGCGCCTGGCGGCTTGAGGCGCCGGATCGACGCCCCCCAGCCCGTTGCCCGAGGGCGGAGCCTTCTGCTCCGCCAGGGGCGTCAGCCGCAGAGCCGGCGCAGATAGACGGAGAAGTCCTCGCCGAGCTCGGGGTGGTCAAGGGCCAGCTCCACGGTGGCCTCCAGGTAGCCTAGCTTGCTGCCACAGTCGTAGCGCTTGCCCTCGAAGGGGTAGGCGATCACCGGCTCATCCTCGAGGAGCGCGGCGATGGCGTCGGTGAGCTGGATCTCGCCCCCCGCACCCGCCGCCGTCCGCTCGAGCTTCTCAAAGATTCGCGGGGTCAACAGGTAACGCCCGACCACGGCGAGGTTGGAGGGGGCATCAGATGGCTCAGGCTTCTCGACCATGGAGATCACCCGCAGCTCCCCCTCGGGACCTGGCTCCACCTGCACGATGCCGTACTGCTTCGTTTCCTCCCGCGGGACCTCTTGGACGGCCAACACGCTGCAGCGGAAGCGCTCATAGACCTCCGCCATCTGCGCCACCACCCCTTTTTCATCGTTGCGGATCAGATCGTCCGCCAGGATCACGTAGAAGGGCTCGTCCCCCACCACCGACTTGGAGCACAGCACCGCATGACCAAGACCGCGGGGCTCCGCCTGGCGCACATAGACGCAGGTCAGGTCGGCGGGCAGGACGTTGCGGACGATGTCGAGCAGCTTGTCTTTGCCCGCGCTGGCGAGCTCGGATTCGAGCTCATAGGCCTTGTCAAAGTGGTCCTCGATCGACCGCTTGTTGCGGCCCGTGATGAAGATGAGCTGGTCCACCCCGGCGGACTCCGCCTCTTCGGCGGCATACTGGATCAGGGGCTTGTCGACGATGGGTAGCATCTCCTTGGGGCTGGCCTTGGTGGCAGGTAGGAAACGGGTGCCGAGCCCGGCGACCGGGAACACCGCCTTACGGATCGTTGCCATCGTTCTCTTCTCCGACGTTGAGTGGATACTGATCGGCTTGAGCAAGGTGAAGCTGGTCGCCAAGCGAGCGCTCGATGGCCTCGAGCGCCAACATGGGATCGGGGGCGGCGGTGATGGGGCGGCCGATGACCAGATAATCGGCGCCCTGGGCCAAGGCGTCCACGGGTGTCATCACCCGTTTTTGATCGCCGGCGGCATCCCCGGGGGGTCGCACCCCGGGTGTCACCAGGACGAAGCCAGCCCCGCGGGTCCGACGGACGGCCGCCGCCTCTTGGGGCGAGCAGACGACACCATCGAGTCCCGCCCGCTGACCCAGCTCGGCGAGCCGCAGCACTCGTTCGGCGGGATCGCCCGGGCAGCCGAC
>JBGSUY010000823.1:0-6948 GCA_041753195.1 Chromatiaceae bacterium | reverse complement strand
CGGCCAGTGCGGAGGCGCCGGGGGCCGACTCCCCCCTGAGCTTGAGGGCCAGCCAGGAGGCGAAGGGCATGAGAAAGGACCAGCCGCCCGCAAGCACCGCCAGCCCCGCGACGGGGTCGGGGAAGCTCACGCCCCCAAGCTTCATGCCGGCCCAGTAGGCCAAGGGACCCCCCAGGGCGCCGAACAGCATGGCCCAGTACCAGCGGCCTTGCAGCCAGCCGAGGGACAGGTTGAGGGTGGTCGCAAAGCCGACCCAGAGGGCGATGATCCAGACGGGCGCCAGCCAGGGGAGGAACATGCCGGAGGGAAATTCCAGGAAGCCGAGCCGGACCAGCAGACCGTCCCAGAGGGCGCCGATACAGCCAAGGGAGAGGAGGAGCACCGCCTCCCGGCCCGGTGAGCCGGACCAGGAAAGATGCAGCGCCGCCACCAACGCCATGGCGATGACGCCAAGCCAGGGTAGCCCCTGGGCACCACCGACGACACAGGCAAGCCAACCGAGCTGGAAGGCGACGAGATTTACTATTAAGCGTGGCACGAGGCCTCCGGCCTGGTGAGCTGCCGTGAACCCGAAGCTGATGTCCCGATCTCCGGAAAGCAAGTCGTCCATCGAGCCCGGCGCCGGGCGCGGCCCTCAGTCCGGCACGCAATAGCGCTCCACCAGGGCCTCATGGTACTCCAGCATGTGTCGGTCGTGGGTCTTCTCCTCCTGGGTTCGGTAACCGCTGCGCACCTCGTCGCGCCAACGGGCAGTCTGGGCCCGGTGCTTGGCGCACTTGGCACGGTCGTAGGTCTCCGCCGGCTCCTCGTCACTGGCGCGCCTTGAGGCGCTCGCCCTCGCCTTGCGCTCCTTTGCCCGGGCGGCTTCGAGGGCCTTGAGCTGACCCTCCACCGACAGGTCCGCGGCCCGTGGGACCGAGCCGCCGCCCCCGGGCGAGCGGGTGTCGACCGCCAATTCGCCGCCCTGGTCCGATGCGCTGCATGGGCCCTGCTGGTAGACGACGCCACCGTCCGGCTGGACGCATTTGAAGGGCCCCGCCTGGGCCGGCAGGGCGACAAGCAAGGTCAGGACGAGGTGGGGCCAACCCATGGGGATTTCCGATCCGCTGGGACCTACCCCTGAGCTTAGCGTCTCCTCGGGGATCCGGTTAGGACCCGCAAGCCCCGAGGCTACAGCTCGCGACGACGGGCCGCGGCCTGCGCAAGCTCCCGGAGCATGGGCTCGGTGTCGGTCCAACCCACACAGGCATCGGTTATGCTCTGACCGTGTACGAGACCCGTCGGGGTATCCAGGTTTTGTCGCCCCGCAACCAGGTGGCTCTCGATCATGACACCCAAAATCCGCCGGTCCCCCCGGGCGATCTGGCCCGCCACATCCCGGCACACCTGGATCTGCTTCTCCGGCTTCTTGCGGCTGTTCGCGTGGCTGAAGTCGATCATGATCTTGGGGGTGAGGCCCGACTCCTCGATCTGCTCGGCGGCGATATTCACGCTTTCAGTGTCGTAGTTGGGTCGATGTCCGCCCCTCAGGATAATGTGCGTGTCCAGGTTCCCGGCGGTGGAAAAGATGGCGGAGTGTCCTTCTTTGGTAAGTGACATGAAGACGTGGGGGCGGGCGGCGGCATGGATGGCGTCGATGGCCACCTTCACATCTCCGTCGGTGGCGTTCTTGAAGCCCACCGGGCAGGACAACCCGGAGGCCAGCTCCCGGTGGCCCTGACTCTCAGTGGTGCGGGCGCCGATGGCCCCCCAACTCACCAGGTCGGCGATGTACTGGGGGCTGATGAGATCCAGAAACTCGGTGCCGGCGGGCATGCCCATCTCCGCCAGATCGAGCAGGAGCTTGCGGGCCAGGGACAGCCCCTTATTGATCTCGAAGCTGCCGTCCAGGTTGGGATCGTTGATCAGGCCCTTCCAGCCCACCGTAGTGCGGGGCTTCTCGAAGTACACCCGCATCACCACCAGCAGGTCGCCCTCAAGCTCGGCCCGCAAGGCCATGAGTCGACCGGCGTACTCCAGGGCCGCGGACGGGTCGTGCACGGAGCAGGGCCCCACGACCACCAGAAGCCGGTGGTCCTCCCCCTGGAGGATGCGCTGAATCTCCCGGCGGGCCTGAAAGACGGTGGCGGCGGCGCGCTCGGAGATGGGGAACTCCTCGTGGAGTGACTTGGGGGAGCGTACTTCCGTGATGGCGCGGATGCGCAAATCGTCGGTCTGATATGTCATGGAGTAGCCCGGTTTCCGTTCGGAAACCAGGCAGTATAGACCAGTGCCTGGGTAATGCGGGCGATCGAAGAAGCACGGCTCGCCCTGATGCTGCGCTAGATCAGTTGGGGCTTCGGGCCGCTATGACCCAGATCATCCTCGATTTCGCGCAATTGCCCCAGATCATGATCGGAGCGTCAGGGAGAACGGACATCCACCGATGGGTGACGCACCCGGTGCCGAGGCGCTACAGTCTCGCCCAGAGCGACCGGAGACCCAGGCCATGAAGCAGAAGATCTACTACGGCATCCATAACGAGCCAGGCGGGGGCATGACACCCACCGCCAACATCATCCGGGACGCCTGGGTGTTTGGCCTGATCCCCGAGGAGGAGACCTGCGAGGGCTGGACGATCCAGGGCATCGAGGACCTCTACGACAAGGTACACGCCGCCTGGGGTCCCTACGGGCACCTGGTCTCACGGTTGCCACCCGAGCTCGCGGAACGGCACGCCCGCATCTACGGGGAGGCGGTGGAGCGGGCCCGCGCCGCGGGGTGGGACCCGGACCTGTCGGACGAGTCCTGAGCCGGCCCCTCAGGTCTAAACCGGCAGCTCCAGCGGCATGTCCAGCTTCCGGGTCCGCGAGACCTTCTTCCGCCCGGACCACCCCTTCGCCCGGGAGGCCAGCGCCCTCCCGGCGGACATCCACAACGGCCTGCAGATCCTCCTCGCCAGGGACGAGGGGCACTGCGTCTTCCTGCCTATCCGCTCGATGCAATACCAGGCGATCATCGATCGGGAGGAGGTGGTATTCGTGGATGCCTACGGGGGCTATGCTCATCAGGACGGGGTGGGCGGGCGGTTGATCCGGATCACTTGGCAGCCGAGCGGGGAGCCCCGGGGCTCCCTCTCGGACCCCGTGCCCTACGACATCGTCCATTACTTCCCCGGACTCAAGGAGATCCAATGGCGGCTCCTGGGGGAGACCCGAGCCGCCCTGCGCCAGACCCTCGAGCGTCAGCGCGGTCCGGGATTGGCCCCGATCGAGCGGCGGGTCATCCCATTCCGCCGCCGATCGCCCGATTGAGCCGGGGGGCTCCGCCCGAGCTCGAGCCCTTGCGCCATCCTGGGCTGACGGGGTACCCCCAAAGCCGGAGGACTCAGTTGCATTTGCATCATTCGCCGTCTATATAGTGCAAATGAGCAAGGAGACGATGGCCCTCGAGAGGTTCCCCAATGCACGCCGATGCCGAGCCACTCCCCGATTCCAAGGCCATTCTGGGCAAGGCCCTGCTCAACGCCGGTCGGCTGCTCGGGCTCTCCCAAGCCGATCTCTCGACCATCGTCGGCAAGGATCGTACCTCCATCGCCCGGGGCCTGGACCCCGGGAGCAAGTCGGGGGAATTGGCCCTGCTTCTAATCCGATGCTACCGTAGCCTCCATGTCCTGGTCGGCGGGGATGCGCGGGATCTGCGTCACTGGATGCATACGGAGAACCGAGACACCGGCGGTATCCCGGCGGAGCAGGTGCGCACCGTCCAGGGGTTGACCCGGGTCCTCGAGTACCTCGACGCCATGCGGGGGCGGATTTGAGGCAGCCTCGCTCAACCCGGATTGGCGACCCCGCCCCCTGACCCTTGGGTCTCGGTCCCCGGCCGGAGAGCGATGGACCTGTGGAGACAGTGCGGGGCCGATCTCGTCCCCGGGGACCTCGAGGGTGAGCTGGTTCGTCTGGCGGAGAGCCAGGAGCAGGTGGCGACCGCCAGCCTCGTGGAGAGTCTCGCGGAACAGGCCGTACTGGAGGACCTTCTGGAGGCGGCGAAGCCGCGCCAAAGGCCGGGTACCGAACACTTGCACTACGTGCTGGCAAGCCCCTTCCGCTACCCGCCGCTGCGTCACGGCTCGCGTTTCGGGTCTCGCTTCGAGCCGGGCCTCCTCTACGGGTCCTTGAACCTTACCACCGCCCTGGCGGAGGGTGCCTACTATCGCCTGGTGTTTTGGACCGCCATGGCCGAGCCGCCGCCGTCGGGACGCTTGCTGACCCAGCACACGGCCTTTCGTGCCCGCTACCGCAGTCGCCACGGGCTCAGACTCCAGGAGCCGCCCTGCCGCCAATACGAGGCGGTCTTGCGCCACCCGTCCGACTACGGGCCGACCCAAGCCCTCGGACGCCGCCTGCGGGACCTGGGGACCGAAGTCATCGAATACCGCTCGGCCCGGGATCCGGCGGGCGGGATCAACGTGGGGCTCTTCAGCCCCGGAGCCCTGGTCAGCCGGCTTCCTCGGGAACCCCAGGCCTGGCTCTGCGAGACCGGCACCCCGGGGGTGGTGTATTCAGCGGGCAGCGAGCGGATGGTCCATGCTTTTCCCGCAAGCCTGTTTCAGGTAGAAGGACGGTTGCCGCCACCCGCGGCCTGACCCTCGGCATCGCGAGGGAACGACGGAACCGCCGGACGGCTGCAATCCAAGAAGAATCGATGAGCGCCGGGACAACCGGACGCCGACCACCACCGGAGAACCCCCATGCAGACCCCCATTCAGAGGTTTGTCCTTGCATTGGCCCTGTCGGCCTTCGCCGCGCTCGCCCAAGCGGCGACGACCGGGCCCGCGGAGCTCGCGGCCGGCATGCAGAACCCCGGCTATCAGGAGAAGCCCGAGTGGTTCAAGCAATCCTTCCTAGACATCCGGGAGGACCTGGCCGATGCCATGGCCGGCGATCGCCGCCTGATCCTTTATTTCTACCAGGACGGCTGCCCTTATTGCGCCAAGCTGCTGCAGGAGGGACTGGGCGACAGGGCCATCGGAACCCTGGCCCGGGAGCACTTCGACTGGATCGCCATCAACATCTGGGGCGACCGGGAGGTGACTGGATTCTCTGGCGAGCCGACGACGGAGAAGCAGTTTGCCGCCGACCTCAAGGTCCAG
This sequence comes from Chromatiaceae bacterium, assembly GCA_041753195.1. Classification (GTDB taxonomy): domain Bacteria; phylum Pseudomonadota; class Gammaproteobacteria; order Chromatiales; family Chromatiaceae; genus Thiodictyon. The sequence continues at coordinate 1,817 of JBGSUY010000823.1, read as the reverse complement.
TTCACGCCCACCCTGCTGCTCCTGGACGAAGGGGGCAAGGTGGTCCTGCGCATCAACGGCTACTTTCCCCCCCACAACCTGGCGGCGGCCCTGGCCTATGTTGGGGAACGCCGGGAGCAGATGGGGGAGACCTATGTGGACTTCCTCGCCGCCCGCAGCCCCACTCAGGCCAAGGGCCGACTCCACGCGGAGGGGGGCTTCCTGAGCAGGCCCCTGCGCCTGGCGGACAACCGTGACCTCTCCAAGCGGCCCCTGGTGGTGATGTTCGAGCAGCCCACCTGCAAGGACTGCGACGAGCTCCACGAGGGCATCCTGCGCCGGGAGCCCGTGGCCTACTCCCTCACTGCCTTCGACGCCGCCATCGTCGACGCCTTCTCCAAGGAGCCCATCCAGACCCCCGATGGGCGGGAAATCCCTGCCCGCGACTGGGCCGCCGAGCTGGGGATCGAGTACACGCCGAGCCTTGTCTTCTTTGACGCGGCCGGGCGGGAGGTCTTCCGCACCGAGGGTTACTTCAAGTCCTTTCACATCCATGGGGCCCTGGACTACGTAGCCACCGGGGCCTATGTCCACCAGCCGAGCTTCCAGCGCTACCTGTCCACCCGCCGGGAGGCCCTGGCCGCGCGCGGGATCCACGCCGACCTGATGGAGTGATGCGGCCCGGCGCGCGCGGGGGGCGAACGACGGAAAGGGCATGCCGAGTCGCCCGAGCGGCGACGTTAGCCGGTCGCATTCCACGCGGACTCGCCGTGGAATCTGGGATAATGCCGCCTGGCCCATCGACCGGTCGCCCCAGTGCCCACCTACGCCCGACCTGCCTGGCTCGCCGCCCTGCTGAACCGCCGGATGCTGATCTGCATCTTCACCGGTTTCGCCTCCGGCCTGCCCCTCTACCTGCTGCTCAACCTGGTCCCGGCCTGGCTCAAGACCGAGGGGCTGTCGCTCAAGACCATCGGGGCCTTCGCGCTCATTCAGTTCCCCTTTACCTGGAAGTTCCTGTGGGCCCCACTGCTCGACCGCTACGGCATCTTGCCCTGGCTCGGGCGGCGGCGCAGCTGGATGCTGGTGACCCAGCTTGGGCTGCTCGCCGGGATCGCCTGGCTGGGTCAGCTGTCGCCGGTGGAAAATCTGCCCCTAGTGGTCGGGCTCACGGCGGTAATCGCCGTCCTCTCGGCCACCCAGGACACGGCCCTGGACGCCTTCCGCCGGGAGATCCTGCCGGATCACGAGCTGGGGCTGGGCAACGCCATCCATGTGAACGCCTACCGGATCGCCGGTCTGGTGCCGGGCTCCCTGTCCCTGATCCTCGCCGACCATCTGCCCTGGAGCCAGGTCTTTCTGATCACCGCCCTCTTCATGCTGCCGGGCGTGGCCATGACGGTCCTGTCCCGGGAGCCCGTCTCCGCATCCGGCCGCCCGCGCACCCTGAGGGCCGCCGTGGTGGAGCCCTTCCGGGAGTTTTTCGGCCGCCACGGCATCGCCTCGGCCCTCACGGTGCTGGCTTTCATCTTCGCCTACAAACTCGGGGACTCGCTGTGCACGGCGCTGGCCACGCCCTTCTATCTGGACATGGGCTTCAGCAAGACCGAGATTGGGGTCATCGCCAAAAACGCGGGCCTCTGGCCCATGGTGATCGGCGGCATCCTGGGGGGCATCTGGATGGTGAAGCTCGGGATCAACCGGGCGCTGTGGCTGTTCGGGGTGGTGCAGATGGTCACCATCCTGGGGTTCGTGTGGCTCGCCTGGCTCGGTCAGGCGCCCTCGGACCCGGCCCGCCTGGCGGCGCTGGCGCTGGTGATCGCGGGCGAGGCGATCGG
>JBGSUY010000822.1:0-1875 GCA_041753195.1 Chromatiaceae bacterium | reverse complement strand
GGCTCGCCGCCGCGGGGCTGGCCGCCCACCAGTGACGGGCCAGGTCCAGCTCCAGGGCGCGCTGGAAGTCGAGCCGCGCCAGGGCGAGACCCTCCGGGGTCTGGCTCACCCGCTCCTGGTAGACCCGATTGAAGGCCTCGGCCCCCTCCCCATAGGCCTCGCGCAGGGCCAGATAGGTGTCCCGATCATAGGGGACCTTCAGGGCTTGGCCCTGGGGACCATCGAACCAGGTCTGAAAGGCCTGACCGTATTCGGGCGATGCACGCAGCCGGCGCCATTGCTCCTGCGCCTGTGACTCTTCCCACTGCGCCAACAGTCGCGCCCGCTCCGCCGGCTGGGCATCGAGATCATTCAGGGCCAGCTCGCCCAGGCGGCGCTCCAGGTCGCCCGCCGGGCTCAATCCGGTCCCGGCGGGCAATCGGGCAAGATAGGCGGCACGCCGCTCGGCCACTAATCCCGGGGCCTTGTCGGTGAGGAACCACTGCTCGAATCCCGGGCTGGCAGCCCCCCTGCCTTTCACCCGATGGCGTAGCCGTGCCTGCTCCGCCGCCTCGTAGGCCATCTCGAAACCCGCCTGGACCCGCGCCTGCAAGGGCCCGAAGGCGGCGAAGCCCCCCTCCCCCGACCGGCCCTGGGCCGCGAACTGGGCGAAGGCTGCCTGGTAGCGGGGGTCCTCCGGGTTGCCATAGCTTTGTCCGAAGAGATAGGCACCCACGGTCCGGGCGAGCAGGTGGTCGAGCAGCTCCTGGGGCTCCAGGTGCTCCACATGGGCCGTCAGGAGCCGGCCCTGGAGGACGAGCTGAGGCCCGATGAGGCTCGCCAGACCCCACAGAAGGACCACGATGACCCCAAAGGTACCCAGGGTGAGCCACCGCTCCAGCCCCGGACGCTCCTCCCCCGGGCTCAGCCGGCGCGCCAGGGGGACCACGATGGCGCGTACCAGGTAGACCAGGAGGAAGGTCAGGAAGACGATGGGGAAGACATCGTGCAGGGCATAGAGGACCAGCAGTACCCCGCCCCAGGTGAGGATGGCCTCCCAGGGCAGCCGGGTCGCCAGATTCTCCGCCGCGGTCGTCATGGTCTGGTGCCCTTTCGATCCATCTGGCCGCGGTCAATCGCGTTGCCGGGTCCCAGCGCAGCGCGCCACCCGTCGTGCCCAGGCCAGCACCATGGGCCGGGACGGCGACTCAGGACGCGACCGCGTCGGTGCCCTTGCGCCTGGCGAAGATCCAGACCGCCAGCACCGCCAGGGGGATCACCAGGGCAAAGAGCGAGAGCTGGTCCAGATAGCCCAGGCCAACGGCCATGACCGCCAGGAGTACGCCCAGCAGTGAATAGGACCAGTTAAAGTGCACCCCGGCCAGGTAGCAGGACAGGGCGAGGATCAGGAGCGAGTAGTCCGCCGCCGCCCCCCGGGAGGCGATGTCCACCGACTCGTAATAGAGCACGATGTTGATGGCCACCAGGGCCCCCAGCCAATGGAAGACCTGGGCACGGATCATGGGCCAGACGGGCGCATCGCAGCCCTTGGCCCTCTGCCAGGCCCGCGCCACGCTGATGCCGGCGTAGACCAGGACCAGGAAGAGCCAGTACAGCTTGCCGCCGGCATGCTCGACTTGGGTGATACCCACCCCCACCAGGGCCAGCACCAGCATGATGATGAAGAGCCAGAGATCCACTTTTAGGCTGGATCTATCGGCGTCGGGCGTCGCGGTTGCGCCCTTGAGGTGAGTGGGAGTGGCCATGCGTTGCCTCCAGATTTGGTGTTATCGGGCGAGCACCCTCGGCGCGGGAGCCGACTCGAGGATACCTTAGGCTCCCAAGCGCCCCCATTGTATGCGCGCGGCGCCAGGGGAGCGCGGGCGTTCCGCCCGC
>JBGSUY010000821.1:0-1819 GCA_041753195.1 Chromatiaceae bacterium | reverse complement strand
ACCGCGGACCGCCACGTGCGCGTCATGGCGACGCTGCTCAACTGGGGGCCGGGCGCCGGCTGGCGCGACCGGATCATCCCCGAGTGTGACCCCACCCGTCTGGTCCGCGAGCAGTACCTCGACTACGACATCGGCATCGAGATCGATGCCAAGGGCCTTCACCTGGGCGGGCAGCGCGTCCAGACCTTCTCGGTCAAACGTTTCCCCGACCGCGCCGGCTTCGGCCTGGCGGCCCGCTTCCTCGGCGATCCCTTTTCCGGCTCGCGCGGCCTGCGCCACAACGTGCTGATCACCCTGAACCTCTACTTCCCCGATGCCGAGGCGGCCCGGGTGCGGCTCACCTCCCGCTCCCAGTGGGCGGCCCATCAGGTGACCGGCAATCTGGCCCACTACCTGCCGCGCCTCGCCCATCACAAGCGCGACTTCGATGCCCTGTTCGGGCGCCTGGACCACGGCGACCGCCCGCTGCAGGCGTATCTCGGCATCGTGCTGTTCTGCGCGCCCGCGGAGGCCTCCTCGGCCGCCTCGAACCTGCGCACCTATTGGCGCGAGCTGGGCTTCCAGGTCCTGCCCGACCGCTTCTTCGTGCTGCCGCTGTTCCTGAACTGTCTGCCCTTCGGCGCCGATCGCGGGGCGATCCGGACCAGCTTTCGCTACCGCACCCTCTCCGCCTCCCATGCGGTGGCGCTCATGCCCGTATTCGGCGACTGGAAGGGTACCGGCACACCGGTGCTCAACCTGGTCGGGCGCACCGGCCAGTTGATGGATCTGAGCCTCTTCGACTCGGCGACCAACTACAACGCGGTGATCGCCGCGTCCTCGGGGGCGGGCAAATCCTTCCTGGCGAACGAGATCCTCTCGACCAATCTGAGCGTGGGCGGGCGCTGCTGGGTGATCGACGTGGGGCGCAGTTACGCCAACCTGTGCGAGGCCCTGGGCGGCCAGTTCGTCGCCTTCACCACCGACTCCAACATCGTGCTCAATCCCTTCGAGCTGATCCACAGCTGGGAGGAGGAGGCCGATGTGATCGCCGCTCTGGTCACCGCCATGGCCGCCCCGACCCAGCCGCTCGGCGACTACCGCACCGCCGGTCTCAAGCGGGTGCTCCGCGAGCTGTGGGACACCCACGGCACGGGGATGGATGTGGACCTCATCGCCCGGGCCCTCCTCGCCTGCGACGACGAGCGCCTGCGCGACGTCGGCGTGCAGCTCTTCCCCTTCACGTCCCAGGGCGAGTACGGGCGGTGGTTCCACGGCCGCAACACCATGGACTTCAGTGCCGAGCTGGTGGTGCTGGAGCTCGAGGAGCTCAAAGGGCGCAAGCACCTCCAGCAGGTGATCCTGCTGCAGCTCATCTTCCAGATCCAGCAGGCCATGTACCTGGGGGAGCGGTCCCGGCAGAAGCTGGTGTTGATCGACGAGGCCTGGGATCTGCTCACCCAGGGGGACGTGGGGAAGTTCATCGAGCACGGCTACCGGCGCTTCCGCAAATACAACGGGGCTGCCATCACCGTCACCCAGTCCCTGGCGGACCTCTACGCCAATCCGACCGGCCGGGCGATCGCGGACAACAGCGCCCACACCCTGCTGCTCGCCCAACCCGCCCATGCGATCGATCAGCTCAAGGCGGAACACCGCCTGCCCATGACCGATGCGGGGGCCGAGCTGCTCAAGACGGTTCACACGGTCCCCGGCGCTTATTCCGAGATCATGACCCTCACCGACATCGGCGCGGGGATCGGGCGGCTGGTGGTGGACCCCTTCCGCCAGCTGCTGCACTCCACCAAGCCCGCGGACGTGGCCGCGATCCGCCGGCTGC
>JBGSUY010000820.1:0-12628 GCA_041753195.1 Chromatiaceae bacterium | reverse complement strand
GCCCGGTCCCGGGCCGAAGCACGCCAGGCACGCCGCGCGGAGCAGGACGCCGAGCGCAACCAGCGCTACGTGGAGTTGCGCCAACGCGCTGCGGAGGTGGGCCTGGAGCTCCCGGAGACCCCACCTTGGGAGGGGATGCCGGAGATGCCAGAGGGACCTGCCATGCCCTCCCAGGCGGGCGCCGCCGCGCCGGACTGGCAGGCCATGCGCCAGGAGCGTGAGGCGATGCGGGAACGCTTCAAGTCCATGACACCGGAGGAGCGCAAGGCCATGCGCGACGCCCATTGGGAAAAAATGCGCGAGCGGGCCGCCGAGCGCGGCATGGAGATGCCGGAGACACCGCCCTGGGAGGAGGCCGAGAAGCGTTACAAGGTCGCCCAGGAACAATTCGACCGCTACCGCAAGATCGTCGACGAGATGACCGAGGAGCAGTTGGAGGCGGCACGCGCACTCTTCGGGCACAGCGAGGACATGCCCCAGCCCATGCAGCCGATGGCGCCCCAGATGCCGCGGCAGATGCCGCCTCGCATGCCGCCCCAAATGCCCCAGGGTGGGTACGGCTATGGATACGGACCCCAGGGCGGCTATCCGGGTTACGGCCCCTACCAGGGGGGGCCAGGTGCCGCGGGTCCTGGCGCCATGCCCTACTACGAGGGGGGGATGGAGCAGGCCCCACCCCCGCCCCGAGGCGCGGTTCCCTACTAGACACCGGCGTACTCGGCACTGGCCGATAGACGGCCGGTAAGCCCGCGCCCGGTCCCCGGCATCCCGAGGACCGGGCGCCCCGTTCTTCGGCGGACAACCACCCGATCTCGAGAATCAGGTTCGGGGCGGGACCTCGAGCCACTGGTCCAGTAGGGCTTGAAGCGCTTCCACCCCCGTCTTTTCCTGAGCGGAGAACGCCAGGACGTGCAGCATGGCGTCAGTCCCGGACTGACCTCGTGCCTCCCGCTCCACTGCGAGCTGAGCGGAATGGGCGGCCCCACGCCCCAACTTGTCCGCCTTGGTGAGCAGGAGGAGCACTGGGAGCCCGCCCCGCAGACCCCAGGCCAGCATCTGCCGGTCGTAGTCCGCCAGGGGGTGGCGGATGTCCATCACGATCACCAGCCCCGCAATGGACCGGCGCCGTTCCAGGAAGTCGGCCATGTGGGCTTGCCATTCCAGCTTGATCGACTCGGAGACCCGGGCGTAACCATAACCCGGCAGATCGACGAGCCGACGCTCCTCGTCCAAGGCGAAGAAGATGAGCTGTTGGGTGCGGCCCGGCGTCTTGCTAGTGCGCGCCAGGGCCCTTTGGTGGCACAGGGCATTGATGGCGCTCGACTTGCCGGCGTTGGAACGGCCGGCAAAGACCACCTCGCGCCCCCGGTCCTCGGGCGCCTGCTCGATGCGGGTGGCGGCGGTCAGGAAACCCGCCCCTTGGTAGAAGGGGTTCATTGGGTCGGGAGCGCCCCCCTGGGCTCAGAGATGCAGATGGTCCCAGAGTCGGCCCGCCCAGGACTTCTTCTTGAACTTGGCCTTAATCCCAGCGTCCACGAAGTACTGGCCATACTGTTGGTCGCTCTCCATGATGTGCTTGGTGAGCCAGATCTTGAGGAAGTGCATCAGCTCGAAACCGATGGCGGTCTTGCCGGTGTCCACCTTGTGCTGGAGGTCGAGCATGCTGTGCACCAATTCCTCGTGCTGATCCTTGTGCTCCTCATACCCCGGATAGCCTAGGATGCGCATCAGGCTCTCCTCCACCGCGAAGTGGATCTTGGTGTAATCGGCCAGCCTGCCAAGTACATGGCGTACCACGTCGCTGCCGTGGCGCGCGTGGATGGCCTCATGCATCTCGTTGACCAGCCCCACCAGGACCTTGTGTTGGGCATCGATCTCGTCGATCCCGACACTGAGAACATCGGACCACTCGATGAACTTACCCATCCCCACCTCTTCGGCAGCTCCGCAGAGCCGATCAGGGGCCCGATTTAGGCCCGGATCGCCGGTGGGACCGCTCAGGCCGGATCGGGCGGCCTCGACCAGGTGCCCGATTTGCCGCCGGTCTTCTCCAGCAGTCGGACGGATTCGATCGTCATGCCACGGTCCACCGCCTTGCACATGTCGTAGACCGTGAGCAGACTGACCTGAACGGCGCACAGGGCCTCCATCTCCACCCCGGTGCGCCCTTGGGTCTCGACCGTCGCCCGGGAGTATAGGGTCGAGGTCTCCGGGCACGCGGTGAGCGAGATCTCAACTCGGGTGAGACTCAACGGGTGGCATAGGGGCACCAGATCCGCCGTGCGCTTGGCCCCCATGATGCCCGCCACCCGGGCAATGCCAAGGACGTCGCCCTTCTTGTGACCCCCCTGCTCGATCAACGCCAGGGTCTCCGGGCGCATGCGGATACGCCCCTCGGCGACGGCCACCCGATGCGTCTCTGGCTTCCCGGCGACGTCCACCATGTGGGCCTCGCCAGCGGCGTTGAAGTGGGTGAGATCAGACATTGATCGAGTAACGAGTGACGAGTTGTGAGGGCTAAGGAGGATGAGGCACCGTGAGTACCGAGTTGGCTCTTCCTCGCGACTCGGCCCTCGCCACCTCCTCAGAACGCCGGCTTGTCCGGGGCCTCCTCGAACATCCGAACGCTCGCCATGATCTCATCGCGGGCCTCGTCGCGCCCGCCCCAGCCGCCAACGCGGACCCACTTGCCCTCGTCCAGGTCCTTGTAGTGCTCAAAGAAGTGGGCGATCTGGTCGAGCAGGTGCGGTGGCATGTCGCGGAAGCTCTCGATGTTGCGATACCCCTTGAACAGCTTATCGATGGGCAGGGCCAGGATCTTGGCATCGTCCCCCGATTCGTCGGTCATCTTGAGCACCCCGATCGGCCGACACTCGATCACCGAGCCCGGGATCAGCGGATACGGGGTCGCGACCATCACATCCACCGGGTCGCCGTCCGCCGACAGGGTGTGGGGCACATAGCCGTAGTTGCAGGGATAGTGCATCGCGGTGGACATGAAGCGGTCCACGAACATGGCCCCGGTCTCCTTGTCCATCTCGTACTTCACCGGCTCCGCATGGGATGGAATCTCGATGATGACGTTGATCTCGTTGGGCACATTGGCGCCACGGGAGACTTTGCTTAGATCCATGGACCTCGACCTCAGCTTGGATGGGTGTAGATTCGCGCGCCCCGAAACGGCAAGGGGCCCTGACGGGCCCCCGACCTGGCGCGTTCGGCGCCGATTGTAGTTCAACCCGGGGGGGAAAATCCCAATGCTGGCTATCCACCCCCTGATGCCCGCCCGCCGGTGCTACATCGTCACTACCAGGGGCACGATCAACAGGGCCACGATATTGATGATCTTGATCAGGGGATTCACGGCCGGTCCTGCGGTGTCCTTGTAGGGGTCGCCGACGGTATCACCCGTCACCGCGGCCTTGTGGGCATCGGAGCCCTTGCCGCCGTAATTGCCGTCCTCGATGTACTTCTTGGCGTTGTCCCAGGCACCGCCGCCCGTGGTCATTGAGATGGCCACGAAAAGCCCGGTGATTATAGTTCCAATCAGCATGCCACCCAGGGCAAGGGCCCCCGCATCGCCGCCCATCAGCCGCTGAATGCCGAAGGCGACGAGGATGGGCAATAGCACTGGAAGCAGGGACGGGACGATCATCTCCTTGATGGCGGCCCGGGTCAGCATGTCGACCGCCTTCGAATAATCCGGCTTCTGGCTGTAGTCCATGATCCCCGGCATGGTGCGGAACTGACGGCGCACCTCCTCCACGATACCGCCCGCGGCCCGGCTGACCGCCTCCATGGCCATGGCGCCGAAGAGATAGGGGACCATGCCACCGATGAAGAGCCCGATCAGGACCGCCGGGTCGTCGAGCTGGAAGCTCAGGGTCTTGCCCGCGTGGTGCAAGGTGTTGGTGAAGTCCGCGAACAGGACCAGGGCGGCGAGACCCGCGGAGCCGATGGCATAACCCTTGGTGACCGCCTTGGTGGTGTTTCCCACCGCATCCAGTGGATCCGTGATGGCGCGGATGCGCTCGTCGAGCTCGGCCATCTCGGCGATGCCGCCGGCGTTGTCCGTGATGGGACCATAGGCATCCAGTGCCACGATGATGCCGGTCATGGAGAGCATCGCCGTGGCGGCGATGGCGATGCCGTAGAGCCCGGCCATCTCATAGGAGCCCCAGATGGCAAAGCAGATGGACAGCACGGGGGCGGCGGTCGCCTTCATGGAGATGCCCAGCCCGGCGATGACATTGGTGCCGTCGCCCGTGGTGGACGCCCTGGCAATTCGCCGCACCGGGCCGTAGTCCGTTCCCGTGTAGTACTCGGTGATGATGACCATGAGGCCGGTCAGTACCAGGCCGATGAAGGCGGAGCCGAGCACGCCCCAGCGGCTGAATGCATGATCGGCGCCCGGAACCGAGAAATATTCCGGCAGGAGGAGCCAGGTAGCCGGGATGAACAGGAGGAAGGCAATGGCGCCGGCGACGATCAGGCCCTTGTACAGGGCGCCCATGATGCGGGTGCTTCCCTCTTTCAGTCTGACGAAATAGGTGCCGATGATGGACGCGATGATGGAAACACCGCCAAGGACCAGCGGGTAGACGATGGCGTTCTGCGCCTGCTCGCCCATCAGCAGACCGCCGAGCAGCATGGTGGCGACCACGGTCACCGCGTAGGTCTCGAAGAGGTCGGCGGCCATGCCGGCGCAGTCGCCTACGTTGTCCCCCACGTTGTCGGCGATGACCGCCGGGTTGCGCGGGTCGTCCTCCGGGATGCCGGCCTCCACCTTGCCGACGATGTCTGCGCCGACATCGGCACCCTTGGTGAAGATGCCGCCACCTAGACGGGCGAAGATGGAGATCAGGGAGCCGCCGAAGGCCAGCCCGACCAGGGCGTGAAGTGCGTGCCTCTGCTCCTCGGCGAAGGCCGCCATGTCGGCCCCAGCTTCCGGGGGCGCAGGCGCCAGGACCAGGTAGTACCCCGCCACCCCCAACAGGGCCAGGCCAACGACCAGCATTCCGGTGATGGCCCCCCCGCGGAACGCGACCTGGAGCGCCGCATTCATCCCCTGATGGGCGGCCTCGGCGGTACGCAGATTGGCCCGCACCGAGATGTTCATACCGATATAGCCGGTGGCACCCGACAGGACGGCACCGATCGCGAAGCCGACCGCGGTGGCCGGCCCCAGGGAATGCCAGAGACCGGCCATCAAGATGGCGCCGACCACGGTGATGGTCAGATACTGCCGATTGAGGTAGGCCGAGGCGCCCTCCTGGATGGCGCCCGCGATCGCCTTCATGCGGTCGTTACCCTCGGGCTGGGCAAGGATCCACTTGACTGAGACGATCCCATAGAGGATCGCCAGAAGGGCACAAAGCAACGCGAAGACCAAGGCAAGGTTCATCGATGCTGACTCCTCAGTAGTGCGGCTCGGAGTTGTTATCTATCAGGGCGCCAATCCCTGACGCAGCACCGGTCCTGCTGCCAGGAACCCGGAGCCGGACGAAAGTGTACTCCTCCGAATCCGTAGTGTCAGACCCCTGCCGGTCAGCGCCTGGGTCGAGACCCAAGCGCCCCCGTCAATGGCGGCCGCGCATCACATCAGGGTGTAGGAGACCGTGACCCCCGCCATCACGATGGACACGATGCTCATGAGCTTAATCAGGATGTTAAGGCTCGGACCCGAGGTGTCTTTGAAGGGGTCGCCGATGGTGTCACCGATGACCGAGGCCCGATGGGCGGCCGAGCTCTTGCCACCGTGGCGGCCCGACTCGATGTACTTCTTGGCGTTGTCCCAGGCACCGCCGGAATTGGATAGGAAGATTGCCAGGACAAAACCGGCGGAGAGGGCCCCGACCAGCAGCCCGATGACCCCCGCCACGCCGAGCAGCAGTCCGACCACCACCGGCGCCGCCACCGCGATCAGGGCCGGGACGGCCATCTCCCGCTGGGCACCCACGGTCGAGATGGCGACGCAGCGCTCATAGTCCGGCTCCGAGGTCCCCTTGAGGATTCCCTCGTCCGCCTGGAACTGGCGGCGCACCTCCTCCACCATCGCTTGAGCGGCTCGCCCCACCGCCTGGACCGTGAGACCACTGAATGTGAAGGCGACCATGGAGCCGAGGAACAGGGAGATTAGCACCACCGGATTCAACAGGGTGACATTGAAGTAGGTCATGAAGTCCACGAGGGTGGCGTCGGCAGTGGCGATGCTTGCCCCGTTGCCCAGCTCGAGGACGGTCTGTCCAACTTTGATCATATCGATCCGGATCACCTCAACATAGGAGGCGATGAGCGCCAGGGCCGTGAGGGCCGCCGAGCCGATCGCGAAGCCCTTGCCGGTGGCCGCCGTGGTGTTGCCCAGGGCGTCGAGCGCATCGGTGCGGGCACGCACCTCGGGACCCAGCCCGCTCATCTCCGCGTTACCGCCCGCGTTGTCGGCGATAGGGCCATAGGCATCGCTCGCCAGGGTGATGCCGAGCGTGGAGAGCATGCCCACCGCGGCGATGGCCACGCCGTAGAGCCCCTGGCTCAGGTGGTGCACGTCAAAGCCGGAGGCCAGCAGGAAAGACAACAGGGTACCGGCCGCCACGGCCAGCACCGGGATGACGGTGGAGAGCATGCCGACACCGATACCGGCGATGACCGCCGTTGCCGGTCCCCCCTCCGCCGCCGCCGCGATGCGGCGGGTCGGGGCATAGGAGGCCGAGGTGTAGTACTCGGTGGAGCGGCCGATCACGATGCCGGTGATCAGGCCTACTACCATGGCCCCCCAAACACCCCAGACATTCTCGATCTGGAGCAGATAGAGGGCCACCGCCGAGACGACCACGATCAATGCCGCGCTGGCGTTGATGCCCTTGGAGAGGGCGCCCAGCAGCTCCCGTTGATCCGCCCCCTCCCGGGTCTTCACGAGGTACACGCCCGCGATGGAGAGGATGATACCGATGCCGGCGATCATCAGGGGTGCCACCACGGCCTTCATCTGCATGGCGGGGTCGCTCACATAGGCCGCGGCCCCCAGGGCGCAGGCCGCCAGGATCGAGCCCACATAGGACTCGAACAGGTCCGCGCCCATGCCCGCAACGTCACCGACATTGTCTCCCACGTTGTCCGCAATCACCGCCGGATTGCGGGGATCGTCCTCCGGGATACCGGCCTCCACCTTGCCCACCAGGTCGGCCCCCACGTCCGCGGCCTTGGTGTAGATACCGCCGCCCACCCGGGCGAACAGGGCCTGCAGCGACGCCCCCATCCCGAAGGTAAGGACCGTGGTCGTGACCAGGACCAGGTAGGTGCCATCGGTGGGGTTGCCCGGGGTGAAGAGATCGATCAGGACGAACCACACCACCAGGTTGCCGAGGCCCAGGCCGACCACGACCAGACCCATCACCGCACCGCTGCGGAAGGCGATGCTGAGGGCCTGGGGGAGGGAGGTGCGGGCCGCGGCGGTGGTGCGCGTGGACGCCTGGGTCGCGGTCTGCATGCCGAAATAGCCGGCCAGGGCGGAGAAGAATCCGCCGGCGATGAAGGTGACCGGCAACCAAGGGCTCTGCACGCCCAGGCCATAGGCCAGCAGGGCAAACACGGCGGCAAGCACGAGGAACACGACGATCATGATCCGATACTGCTGGCGCAAGTAGGCCAGGGAGCCGCGACGCACATAGGCGCCGATGCGCTTCATGGCCTCGGTGCCCTCGTCCTGGCCCCGCATCTCAGTGAAAAAGCGCCAAGCGAAAAACATGGCCAGAAGGGCGGCCAGGGGTGCAATCCAAAACAGGGGTTCATTCATGACTTGACTACTACCTATGTGTCCTCGATGACCCGGCTCAACTGCGGATCGAGCCTGAGAGCGTGGGAAGACCCAATCCGGCTAATCGAAATGGGTGACCTGGGCCGAGCGCCACCAGTCGTAGTGCACCGATTCCAGCTCCTGCCGGCTGGGGAAGCGGTAGAAGGCGAAGTCCTCGTGATCCCCCACATAAAAGCCGTTCTGGACGGTGCGGTACAGGACGCCCTGCTTTACCTGCTTCAGAAACAGCTTGCTGTCCTTGGTATTGACCTTGAAGTCCAGGAGCACATCCCGCAGGTGGCGGATCGCCGGATAGGGCAGGTCATCGGCATGGCCGTTCTGGGGATCGGCGGCCAGCGCACCGAGCATCAGCTCAGAGAAGACGATCCGGGGCACGTGAACCGGCTGATTCGGATCGGTGATCGAGTCGCAGAAGGCCTTGGGCTCGAGTCGGCTCACCACCATCGGCGTCACCGGGCAGAACTCCTGATAGAGGTGCATGGGATGCTCGGTGTCCGGCGCATAGGGGGCCCTCTCCAGACCGAGGGTGCGCCCATCGTCCGTGACCAGATAAAGGTTGCCCAGCGCCGAGACCGGGATGCGGGCCAGCACGTCGTAGATTCCCAGATAGACGGAGGACTTGGGCGCCCCATTTGGCTGGGTGATGCAGCGCTCGTCCGCGAGATGGAAGGGGAAGTCGTCGGAGCGGAACGCGGGATCCACCTCGAAGAACATGGCCTCCCCGAAGACGTGGACCTTCTTTCCGACCGCGTAATAGGAGCCGAACTCCTTGGGCTCCAGCATGGAGGCGATCAGCGCCTCCGGGATCAAGGACAGATACAGACGGTAATTGCTCATCGCCACTCCCGATGCAGGGCTTCAGGACCATCCGACGCTCGGACGGACCATGAAGTAAGGGAAAGGGCGCCGAGGCGCCCACAGGAAACAGGGCGACGCAGAGATCGCATGCGCCCCTGGCCTCTCGCAGAATCGTCACCCTCTGGGGATCGTGGGAGGCTCCCGCAGGAGGTAAGGGTGCCTGACACGCCCATGGAATGGGCTCGCGCTCAGCGCCCAACCCGGGTGAAGTCCGTGCCCGGCCTCAGCCCGAACGCCTCTTCCAGACCCAACTCTCGGATCAATGCGTCCACCGCTCCTTGGCCATGCTCGCGGCCGAGCTCACCCAGGATGAGGCGCACGGCGTTGCGATTGTAGCCGCCGCCAAATTGGAGCTGGGTGCGGACCAGCTCGCGGGCACGGTCCGGGGTCATGGGCCCGCCTCCGTCCACAGAGGTACGCATCCGACGGCGCGCGGGCGAGGTCCCCGCGCGCCGCCATCCTCACAGCTCGAAGGGCGGGAGCTTGCGCTCCACCGGGGCATTCTTGAGGGTCACGTACTTGGGCATGCCCCGCTCGAAGGGCGGGTAGTCCTCGCCCTGGATCAGGGGATAAAGGTAGTCGCGGCACTTGTCGGTGATGCCGTAGCCGTCCGCGGAGATGAAGTCCTTAGGCATGAACTTCTCCACGTTGGCCACCTCGGACAGGGGCGCGTGGCCGATCTCCCAGACGTAGGGCTCGGTGGACTTGCGCACCACCGTGGGCATGATGGAGTTGTGCCCGGCGATGGCCAGCTCCACCGCCGCCTTGCCCAGGGCATAGGCCTGCTCCACGTCGGACTTGGAGGCCAGGTGGCGAGCGGCCCGCTGCAGATAGTCCGCCACCGCCCAATGGAACTTGTAGCCCAGGGCATCCTTGATCATGTTGGCCACCACGGGGGCGGCACCGCCGAGCTGGGCATGACCAAAGGCGTCGCGGGTGCCCTGCTCGGCGAGGAAGCGGCCGTCCGGCCAGTGGCAGCCCTCGGACACGCAGATGGTGCAGTAGCCATGCTGCTCGACCTTGGCCCTGACGGCGGCGAGGAAGGTCTCCTGATTGAATTCCACCTCGGGGAACAGGGTGATGACCGGGATGCCCTGGTCCGCCACCAGGGCGCCGGCGGCGGCGATCCAGCCCGCGTGGCGGCCCATCACCTCGATCACGAAGATCTTGGTGGAGGTCGCGCACATGGAGCGCACGTCGAAGGATGCCTCCAGGGTCGATGTGGCGATGTACTTGGCCACGGAGCCGAAGCCGGGGCAGTTGTCGGTGATGGGCAGGTCATTGTCCACGGTCTTAGGGACATGGATGGCCTGGACCGGGTAGCCCAGCTTCTCGGAGAGCTGGGAGACCTTGTAGCAGGTGTCGGCGGAGTCGCCGCCGCCGTTGTAGAAGAAGTAGCCGATGTCGTGGGCCTTGAAGATCTCGATCAGGCGCTCGTACTCCCGCTTGTTGGCCTCCAGGCTCTTCAGCTTGTACCGGCAGGAGCCGAAGGCCCCGGAGGGCGTGTAACGGAGCGCCGCGATGTTCTCGGCGGACTCCTTGCTGGTATCGATCAGGTCCTCGGTCAAGGCACCGATGATGCCGTTGCGCCCCGCGTAGACGTTGGCGATCTTGTCGGTATGGGCCCGGGCGGCCTCGATCACCCCGCAGGCGGAGGCGTTGATCACGGCGGTGACGCCGCCGGACTGGGCATAGAAGGCGTTCTTAGCGGTCATGGTTCTCCCCTCGTTCGTTACCTTGAGGTCAATATCGCGTCGGGTGCGGGGCCCGCAATCGCCGCGAGGCCAGCCAAGCCCGAGGCTGCCGCCTAGCGCCTGTTTCCAGGTAGGTCGCCGCGCTGCTCGGCCACATAGTCTGCCTGGGCCTGGAGCACCGCCACGGCGCATTCGGCCAGGTCGTCGTAGTCCTCGGTGCCCGTGCCCATCTGCTTGTAGGGCTTGTAGAAGAATTGGCAGCGATAGGTTCGCTCGCCGCTCTTGACGATGACGAAGGTGCAGCCGTCATCGGACTGCCAGAGGATCACGGGGCAATTGCTGAGCTCCCGATCCGACGGGTGGAGGCGGATGTCCGCATCGGCCAACTGAAAGTCCAGGTCAGCACCGTAACGCTCGCGGAGCGTGGTCTTGATGACCCATTTCTCGGTGTCGGTGATGTCCGGGACTGAAGCCATGGTGGTTTTGGCTCGGGGCTTTGGTCCTGGGGAGGGTTGCGCCCCATCATCAGGCGGACCGATGCGCACGCGCCGGGCTTGGGCATCCGTGGCTCAGGGGCTAGTCGAGGTCGCCGCTCGACGCGCCGAGACCGCAGGGCTAGCGGGCCCGAAAATCCTGCAAGGCTACCGGAAATGCCGCACCCGTCCAAATCGAAAAAATTGGATGCATAGATCCATTGAATTAATTTAACGAATGATGATGAACGGCCGGGCCTCGGCTCTAGGGACGAGCCAGGGGCGGCAGACCCTCCCCCAGCCCCAGGGCGCGCTCCATAAACAGGCGCTTCAGGGGCTGCGTGCGATCGGTGAGGGCGAGCCCTAGGCCACGGGCGGCGACCAGCGGGGGGAAGCGGCTCCCGAACGCCCGTTTGAAGGCATCCATGGCAATGAGCATGGCCGCGTTCTCCCCCCGACGGGCGCGTTCGTAGCGCCGCAAGGTCCACAGGGTGGCGATGTCGCGGCGACGCCCGAGGCTCAGATCCAGGGCGGCAGCGAGCTCCGCGGCATCCAGGAACCCCAGATTGACCCCCTGCCCGGCCAGGGGGTGGATGGCATGGGCCGCATCGCCGATCAGGGCGAGCCCCGGCTCCACGTAGCGCTCCGCATGCTGGAGTCGCAGGGGAACGGCCGCCCGGAGTCCCTCCACCTGGATCCGCCCGAGTCGGTCTTCGCTGGCCTCGGTGAGGGCATATGAGAATTCCTGGTCGTCCAGCGCCAGGAGCTCCTCGGCCCGCCCTTCGGTGGCGGACCAGACGATGGAGCAGCGCCCGTCGGCCAGGGGCAACAGGGCCAGGGGGCCGGTCGGTAGGAAGCGCTGCCATGCGGTCTCCTCATGCCACTGCTCCGGGCGCACATTGGCCACGATGGCCTGGTGGTCATAGTCCCAGCCCTGCGTGGGGATGCCCGCCAGCTCCCGGATCAGGGAATCGCGGCCGTCCGCGGCCACCAGGAGCCGGGTCTCCAGGATGCGCCCATCCCCCAGCACCAGCAAGGAGCCTTCGGGTCCCCGTTCCAGGTCGGCGATGGACGCCGGTGAGACCAGGGTGAGGTCCGACGCCTGCTCCAGCCGTTCCCACAGGGCCAACTGGATGGCGCGGTTCTCTACGATGTGACCCAGGTCGGGCTCACCCAGGTCAGCGCTGTCGAAGGTGATGGCGCCGCCGCTCACCCCGTCCCACACGTGCATACGCCGGTAGGGGCTGGCCCCCAGGGCCTCGATCCGCTCCCAGACACCGAGCCGCGTGAGCATCCGCTGGCTGGCCCGACTCAGGGCCGAGACCCGAAGGTCGATCTCCCCGTTGGGCCAGTCCCGCCGGGGCAGGCGGGCCTCCACCAATGCGATGGCCAGGCCCTTGCCAGAGCATGCGAGGGCGAAGGCGGCGCCTACCATGCCACCGCCCACCACCAGCACGTCGAAGGCCCCAGACCCGTCCGCCTGCGGCGGCAAGGGATCGGTCTTCGGGGTGCCCTTGGAGCGCTTTACCATGTTCGGTGACCCTAGATTCGGCGGCTCGTCCGGTCAGTTGCGAATCCGCAGTTGCAAGCGGCCAAGATCCCTCCTGCCCTTATTCGCGTTCATTTGCGGTCATTCGCGGACAAATCCTGTCTCGTCAAGACCCTTCAGCTCGGCGGCCCGGTCCCAGGGCCAAGCCAAGGGGCAGACCCCGCGCCAGACGCGGCATCCGACGATATAAAAACCGCATTCATTGTATGGATCCTGAATACTTAATGGATCACGTTTATCA
>JBGSUY010000819.1:0-6509 GCA_041753195.1 Chromatiaceae bacterium | reverse complement strand
TGGCACCGTCGAGCCGGAGCAGCTCACCGCCCCAGGCCGTCCCGTCGGTGCCCAACCCCACGCCGTCCAGTGCCAGGCCAAGCAAGGGACCGACGAACCGGTGCTCGGCGGCAACGGCGGCAATATGGGCCTGATGGTGTTGAACGGGGATGGCGGGCACACCCCAGTCCGCGGCCAGCGCCTGGGCGTGGCGGGTGCTGAAGAAGTCGGGGTGCAGGTCGTGGGCGATCGCCGCCGGCTGGACCTCCAGTATCTCCAGGAGGTGCCGGGTCACCTCGATCAGCATGCCGCAGGTGGCCGGGTTGTCCAGCCCCCCCACGTGCTGGGATACGAAGGCCTCGTCCCCCCGGGTGACGCAGACCGTGTTCTTGAGATGGCCGCCCAGGGCCAGCACGGGTGGGCCTGAGCTGGGCAGCCGGATGGCCCGGGGCGTGTAGCCCCGGGCCCGGCGGATGAACCGTGGCCGACCATCAGGCCCGGTGCGGGCCACCGAGTCGTCGCAGCGCACCAGGATCGCCCGGTCGTGCATCAGCACGGCGTCGGCGATGCCGGTGAGTCTCTTGATGGCCTCCCCGTTCTCGATCACCAAGGGCTCGCCCCCGGGGTTGGCGCTGGTCATGATCAGGACCAGCTCCTGGGCCACCCCCATCCAGCCGGTCCCCCGGGGGCGCCCCGCCGCCTCGTGGAAGAGGAGCCAGTGGATCGGTGTGAAGGGCAGCATGAGGCCCAGGGAGGGGAGACACGGGGCTATGCCGGGGAAGGCCAGGTCGGCCCCGGCACGCTTGGGCAGGAGCAGGATAGGGTGCTCGGGTGACTCCAGTAGGGCCCGTTCGGCCATCCCGATTGAGACCCAGAGCCCCATGGACTCCGGGTTGGCGGCCATGAGGGCAAAGGGCTTCTCGTCCCGGTCCTTACGGGCCCTTAAACGGCTCACCGACTCCGCATTGCGGGCGTCGCAGGCCAGGTGGAAGCCCCCCAGCCCCTTGATGGCGAGTATCCCCCCGGCGCGCAGGAGTCTTAGGGCCTCCGCGGTGGGGTCCGCGCAAGGGATGGGCTGGCCATCGGGATCCGTGAGGGCGAGCCGAGGCCCGCAGGCGGGACAGGCGGTGGGCTCTGCGTGGAAGCGCCGGTTCTCCGGATCCTCATACTCCCGGGCACAGTCCGGGCACAGGGGGAATGCCGCCATGCTCGTCTGGGCCCGGTCATAGGGCAGGGCGCGGGTCAGCGTATAGCGGGGCCCGCAGTGGGTGCAGTTGATGAATGGGTAGCGCCAGCGCCGATCCCGAGGGTCGCAAAGCTCCGAGAGACAGTCGGGGCAGACCGCGGTGTCATGGCCGATCATAGTGGCCGCCCGGCCGGCGGCGCTCTCGGTAATGCGGAAGCCATCCAAGTCCCGGCCGGCGGCCCCGTCGCTCCAGGTCAGGTCCCGCAGCCGGGCCAGGGGGGGCAGTTCCTCCGGCAGGCGCAGGGTGAACGTCTCGACCTGCTCCCGCTCACCCTCCACCAGGATCTCAACCCCGGCGGAGTCGTTGCGCACCCAGCCGCTGAGGTCCAGAGACTGGGCGAGCCGCCACACCATGGGACGGAACCCTACCCCCTGCACGATCCCGGTGACCCGCAGCCGGCGCCGCAGGGGGGCGCCGGCTCCCTTGACGGGGTCTTCGGGCACTGGGTGTCCCCTCGCGGCGAATGCTGTCATCGCTAGGCGCGGCTCATTGGTCCGCGAATGACGCGAATGGGCGAAAAACCGGTAAGGCATGCGCGCGGAACCGGCCGCTCCGAATCTCCTCGGACGAATGACTCAGGCATGGGGCCGGCGAAGTAACTTCTTAATTCGCGTTCATTTTCGTTCATTTGCGGACACAATTCTCTGCTTCGTCGCTCGCCCTTCAGCCGTTGCGGCCTCACCCCCGGGCTACCAACTGGGCCTCCAGCTCGGCGATCCGCCGCCTGAGGGCCGCGATGTCCTGCCCGCGGGCGGTCCGTGCCCGGTCCAGTCCGGCCACCAGCCAGTCCAGCCAGGCGTCCATTCCCGCTCCGGTGGTGGCGGAGACCTGCAGGACATCAAGTCCCGGGTTCACCCGGCGGGCGTAACCCAGGCAGGCGTCCAGATCGAAGCGCAGGTGGGGCAGCAGGTCCACCTTGTTCAGCAGCATGAGCCGCGCGGCGTCGAACATGTTCGGGTATTTGAGTGGCTTGTCCTCCCCCTCGGTGACCGACAGGATCACCACTTTGCAGGCCTCGCCCAGGTCGAAGGCGGCGGGACATACCAGATTGCCGACGTTCTCGATCAGGAGCAGGCTGTCGTCCGAGAGCGGCAGACGCTCCAGGGCGTGCCCCACCATGTGGGCATCCAGATGGCAGCCCTTGCCGGTGTTGACCTGGATGGCTGGGGCCCCGGTGGCGCGAATGCGGTCCGCGTCGGTGCTGGTCTGCTGATCTCCCTCCACCACGGCGATGGGCACCCGCCCCTTGAGCCGCCGGATGGTCTCCACCAAGAGTGTGGTCTTGCCCGAGCCCGGGCTGGAGACCAGGTTGACGGCGAAGATCCCGCGCTCGGCGAGGCGTCGGCGGTTCTCCGCGGCAAAGGCGTCGTTCTTGCTCAGGATGTCCCGCTCGATCTGAACCATACGCCCCTGGCTCAGGCCCGGGGCGTGGGCATGGGCGGGTCCCAGTCCATAGTGGAGGTCCCGCCCCTGGTCGTGGCCGTGCTCGTGGCGGCCCTGATCGCCGGCGTGCAGGTCGGCGTCGGCGTGGGGGTACCCATGGGGCGCCGCCGCCTCGTGCAGGTCTTCGTGGTCATGGGTGTGCTCAGGCTGGTCTCCGTGCCCGTGGCTGTTGGCGTGGTTATGTATATGGCTATGGGTATGAGCATGGCTGTGCACTGTCCCGTCGGCATGGGTGTGCTCGTGCCAGTGCTCATGCCCATGCTCATGGGTGTGATCGTCGGCGTGGGCATGATCATGACCGTCGCCCTCAATCCGGGTCTCGCCCTGGCCGCAGCCGCAGGTGGTGCACATGCTCGCTCTCTCCCCTAATCGACTCGAATCTCTTTGACGCGCATCTCGGTGCCACCCGTCGCCTGGACCTGGTAACCGCCACAGAGCGGGCAGGCATCGAAGAGCTCTGAGATGGTCACCTGCTCACCGCAGGCGAGGCACCATCCTTCCCCTGGGATCGGGTCCAGGTCCACCTGGGCGCCCTCCGCGAGGCTGTCTCGCAGGACCACGTCCAGACAGAAGCGCAGGGCCTCCAGCTCCACACCCGCCAGGGCGCCGATTTCGAGGCGAATCTCGGTCACCCGCTTGACATCCCGGCCACGAACGGCGTCCTCGACCACCTGAAGGATACCCTCCGCGAGGGCCATCTCATGCATGCAACACCCCAGGATATTTCCGGTATCTTCCGACGGCATGGCCCCTCAGGGCCGCTCGCCCCGGGGGAGCGAGGCGGCGAGAAAGCCCCGGCGATCCAAGTCGACCCGGAGTCGGGTGCCCGGGTGACAGGCGGCGCGCTCCCGTTCGGGCGCCGGGGGCTCGGAAAAGATCTCAACCATCACCGACTCGGCCACGGCCCGCGCCTCGCCCATGCCCGAGAGCCCGAACATGGGGGAGAAGAGCGAGCCCGTCAAATAAGGCCCTAGGGTAGCCTCTCGGGCGACTCGAAAGACATAGTGGCCGGAGGGGAATGACAGCGTTACTTCCATGCCGGGGTGTAGGGTATCCCAGGTGGAGCCGGAGCTTGGCAGGTAGACCAGGTTCATGCACCAGGGCGTGATCAGGACCCCGACGCTGCCGCCCTGCCAGAGTCGGAAGCCGACGGCCTCGACCCGCAGGGCGGGTTGGCGCAGAGGCAGATGGGCCATCCTTGTCTCGGCGATGCCCTGGAAGACCTCCGTCAGGCGGAGGGCGGCGGCGGGGTTAGTCAAGGCCGCTCCCGCCGGTCTCGCCCACCCTTAGCCCAGATTTAACATTCATATTCATAATCCTTCTTGATACCCCCGAGCCTCAGCGATGCTGAGGAGGCGTTGGGGCATGGGCGGGGTGCGCACGGCGACATAGGCGAGACGTTGGATCATCTCCTCGAGCTGGTAGCGGCGGTTGAAGCGATAGCACCGGGATCCGGGGTTTGGTCTCCATGGCCTTGGCGATGCGGCCCGCGAGGCCCGGGGCGAGACCCAGGGCGGTGGCGGTGAGGCTGCAGCATTTGATGAAGCTGCGGCGGGTGATGCCCTGTCGCCGCATTACCTCGTAAAGGGTTTCCACCATGGGGCGGGTCTCCTCTCGGTCTGAACGGGCCAGCACCCGGCGGGTGCGGTCGGCGGTCAGCGAGTGGAAGAGACGTTTCGGGACAGATCCCTCGACAGGGCTTTTGTGCGTGTGGATCAGCCGGGTAGCGTAGGAGCCGACAGGGCCTTCCGGTAACCCCGTTACCGTTTCAGGCGGGGGGTGATAACTCGGTAGCTGCTGGGGCTCAGTCCTCCGACTGGCCCTGACTCCGACCCCGGCGGGCCAGCGGCACTGATTCAGCAGCCCAGAGGGGCCAACCGAGGCTCTCCCCGCTGGAGCCGGAGCAGATCGGCGCGCAGGCGCGAGAGTCGCCGCTCCAGATGCTCTCCCTGTTTCTGGTTCAGGCTCTGGCCCAAGCGGCTCACCAGCTCCACCAGGCGTTCCTCCAGGACGCCGCCGGCCTCCTGGAGGTCCGCCGGAAGGTCCTGGTAGTCCACCAGCCAGGCGGTGAGATAGGACTCCAGGCGTGGGGCGTCGACCCCGGTCTCCAGCAGGCGAATGAGCCCGTCCCGTTTGCGGGTCCGGTAGGCGAGGACGGCCGAACGGGTATCCGGCATCCGGCGCGTGATGTCAGCCACCAGGGCCTGCTGCTCGGCTGACAGGGGCCCGGTCCAGTCCTCGATCGCCTGCACATAGCGCCGTGCCCGTCGGAGCAGCTCCCGCTCCGCCGCCTCGGCGCGGTCCTCCGCCAGGTCCCGGGCGAAGCGCGCCCGCAACGACTTGACCTGGGACGGCTTGAGATCGACGAGCAGGGGTGAGGCCAATTCCACGGCGAGACGGGCGTGGTCCTGATAGACGCTGCGGGAGGCCCGAACCAGGCAGGAGGTCTGCGCGCTCGGGAATCCGGCCTGACTAACCTTGAGCGCCAGGTCGAAGAAGGCCGCGAGCTGGGGCAGGCCGTCGCGCCGGTGTTGGGCGAGCACCCCCTCGAGGTGTGGCTCCCAGCGTTGACGCTGATCGTCTTGGAGCCCCAGATAACCGTTCGCGTAGCCCGCGAGCAGCAGGTCCGCCGACCCGTAGGCGAGGCGGACCTGGCTGCAGCCGGGGGCGCTCAGGATGAGGGCGAAGGCGAGGGCCGCGGCCAGTAGGCCGGGCAGGATGGGGCGATGCTTGGGCATGGATGGGGCTAGGCTGGGGCGAGGGTTGATTGGAGTGGAAGATGCCAGATGTTAGCCCCTTGTCGGCCGGTGTCCGGCCATCTTGGGCTCGGGGGTATCAGACCGCGATGGAACCAGAGGGTTTGCTTGGCCGATTCCCTAGGCCCGGTCGCGTGGACTGGATCGGCGTTCGGCCGGCGCGTCGGACCCCGGTGGAGCGGAGGGCCGAGGCCATGGCCCGGGCGGGTGCGGGTCTCGTTGGAGACCGCTATGGGGGCGGTAGTGGCTCACGCGCGATCACCCTGACCCAGGCGGAGCATCTGCCCCTGGTCGCCGCCCTGATGGGGCTGGATGACCTGGATCCCGCCCTGCTACGGCGCAACCTGGTGGTCTCCGGCGTCAATCTGCTGGCGCTCAAGGGTCAGCGCTTCCAGGTGGGGGAGGCGATGCTGGAGGGCACGGGCCCCTGTCACCCCTGCTCCCGCATGGAGGAGGCCCTGGGTCCCGGCGGCCTCAACGCCATGCGGGGACACGGGGGCCTCACCGCGCGGATCATCCAGGGAGGGGTGATTCGGATAGGCGATCCCGTCCGCGTCCCGGGGGAGGTCGGGGCCCCATGAGCCGCTGGCTGGTCCTGCTCGGACTGGTGCCGCTGCTCCTCTCGGCCAACCCCGTGAGCACCGAGCAGGTGACCGCTCGGCTGGTGGCGGAACGGGTGGCGGGGGCCCCCGGAACCACCGTCGAGCTGCTGCTGGTCCTGGACATCCGGCCAGGCTGGCACACCTATTGGCAGAACCCTGGCGACTCGGGCGAGCCGCCGCGGATCGTCTGGACCCTTCCCGAGGGCGTGACGGCCGGCCCCCTGGGCTTCACCCGGCCCGAGGTGATCCGGGTGGGTCCCCTGGCCAACTTCGGCTACTCGGGGCGGGCCCTCCACCCTGTGACCCTCGGCATCCCCGCCCACTGGCCCCCGGGGGAGCCCGTTGCGCTGCGGGCCGAGGCCCACTGGCTGGTCTGCGAAGAATACTGCATCCCAGAGTACGCGGAGTTGGAGCTCAGCCTACCGGTGGCGCGGGTGCCGGGCGCTCCGGACCAGGCCGTCGCCGGGCTCTTCGCCGAGGCC
>JBGSUY010000818.1:0-2078 GCA_041753195.1 Chromatiaceae bacterium | reverse complement strand
GCTTCCACGGGGTGGCCACCAAGTACCTGCCCAACTACCTCGGCTGGCGGCGCTTTCTAGAGCGCTTCGCCCCCTCTCTCACCCCGACTTTGGTGCTGGAATTGGCCGTTACCGGTCAACACTTAACGCGGACATAGCCTTCCGGAAAGGCCCCAGCCAGGTTCACCAGATCCAGAACATCCTCCAGAAGCAGGGTGTGGTGCAGCGGGCTCCCCTCGAAGTACCCCCCGTCCGGCAGGATCTGCTTGGAGAGCTCCCGCGAAATAACCCGTCGCTCGCGCTCGCGCCAGTCCTGCACCTCCTCCCCCCGGAAAAACGACCCAACAAACACCAACGCCTTGGCGGTGGCGAAATGGTGACGAGCCGAAAGTCGCTGCTCAGACTGAGATCGCAGCCACTGCCCCTGCACCGCCAAGCTCCGCACGCACGCCGGTGGCAGCGTGTTGCCCGCCAGGGCCCACTTGACCCAGTTGACCACCCGCAGCGCCGTTGGGTGCGGCTCCCAGCCAATACCGGTAGCAGGCGGATTCTCGGCCACCCAGCGTGTCAGCAGCGCCCGGTGCCAATCCAGGCGTGCCCGTGCATCGGCAGCGTTCAGGTCATCGAAGCAATGCAGGTTGAAAAGCCAGGGTTGCCCTTTTGCCGCGTCAGTCCAGGCAGCTGGGCCAGCGATCGAGTACGTCCCCCCGAGCAACCGAAACGTCTCTGGCGCGAGCATCGACGCAGGACGTTCAATCGGCCTCACCCATCCGCCCGCCGGAGCGCGCATCTCCGGGTCTGGCCGCTCGTCCGGCCGCACCCCGTAGAGACGGGATCGCAGCCGATGATAGGCATTCACGGGGTTCAGACGGTCAAGCGCCTGCCAGTTCTTCAACAACACAATCGACTCCCTACTGCCGAGGGCATCTGATTCCTTGGCCACAAGGCGAAGTCACGGGGCGGAGCATCCATTGAACGCCTTCTGTCAGCCCCCCAGCAACCGTCGAATCGCTTTAACCGGCGCCAGGGCCGTAGTCGATGCCAGCGCGCCCTCCCGAACGCCTTCCGGTCCCAAGTCCTCGACCACCGGGGTCGTCAACTTGCGCGCCGTCCAGCGGGCGAAGTGGACGGGGTCCCCCAGCTGGGTCCAGTGCATGCGCAGAAACTCCGGCAGATTGCCCAGGCGCAGCGTCGCCAGCCGATCGGCGTCGAAGATCCGCCGACTCTGACGCTCCACCAGGCGCCGCACCGCGGGCGAGCCGTCAAGCAGCAGCGCTATCCGCTCCGGCAGCGCCAGCTCGAACAGCCCCGCCGCCAGCCCCAGCCCGGTGAGCAGGATCCGCTCGCCCCCCCAGTGGCGCGCCAGATCCAACAGCTTCTCCCAGTCTGGCGGCCGGCGCTCCAGGTGCCAGGCCACGCACACCACGTGATCGAGGATGCGCCAGTACTCCCGGGCCCCGTGCACGCAGAGATAGAGCAGCCCGATCTCCGGGCCCAGGTTCCACACGTCCCGCTCTCGGAACCCCACGCGCTCCAGGAACGGCTCCACCGTCGCCCATTCCAGCGCAACGGGCAGATAGCGCCCTGCAAGCTCCCAATGGAGCTCCACAGTGGTGCCATGGCTCGCGTGCCGCAAAGCGACATGGTGCCCCCCACGCAGGGTGATCCGCAGGTAGCGCTCCAGCGCCACCCCGCCCGGTGGCTGGTAACCGAGATCGACGAGCAGACCGCAGCCCCGCGCCAGCGTCTCCCGCGGCATCAGGATGTCGAGATCCCCGAACCTGCGGCTGCCCAGCGCCCCGAACACCTGCTCCGCGAGCACCGGTCCCTTGAACGGGAGGGCTTGGATTCCCTCCGACTCGAACACCCCGAGCAGCTCCACCAGGCGCCCGGAGAAGGCCAGGTTTTGGGCGGTCGCCCTATGGCGGGCCGACCGCACCGCCGCTGGTGGGTCCCGCATCAGCGACGCCCAGCGCTCGACCACAAGGTTGGCCACCTTGTGGGGGGCCGCCCGCTGGAGGACAGCGGGCCAGAGCGTCTGCGGGACGCGCCCCGCGGCCTGCGCCAACGGAGAGCAGGCGTCGAGCAGGGCCTGATCC
>JBGSUY010000817.1:0-5222 GCA_041753195.1 Chromatiaceae bacterium | reverse complement strand
GCTTCCACGGGGTGGCCACCAAGTACCTGCCCAACTACCTCGGCTGGCGGCGCTTTCTAGAGCGCTTCGCCCCCTCTCTCACCCCGACTTTGGTGCTGGAATTGGCCGTTACCGGTCAACACTTAACGCGGACATAGCCTTTCTTTTCCCCGGCTCAATAGGGTACCCGCCAGCGCTGCAGTGGCTCTGAGGGCGTCGGTCGCACTGTCTTGCAGGGCGAGGGTAAAGGCGCCCTGAACCGCGATTGGTATCCCCTCCAGACGCGTCGGCAGGTTGTGGTCGATCCAATAGGCGAGATAGCGGCGCTGGAGACTGCCTGGCCTGAGTCGCCGCAACAGGTCGGTTTCCACCTTGGTTTCCAGCATGGCCCGCAACCAGTAGAGCGTGGACCACGCCGCCGTGCGCAGTCCCGCCTTCGAGATGACGTCCAGCACCCACTCCCAATCGGGTGCCGCCTCACGGATCAGACGATCCAGGTCCACCAGACGCACCAGTTTCGCCGCGGGCCCGCATACGTGCTTGGCAAAGGCGGGGTGAACGAGCATAACCAGCAGATTCGCGCAGTCGTCCAGAAGCCAACAGTCTTCGTGCCGCTGACGGCGCGCGAGCAGGGTGCAGGCCAGCTCGAAGCGGCTGCGCCCCGGACGGAAGAGCCGCCAATGGAGGTCGACGTGTACATGGCCGTCGAAGAGCGCGACCTCGTGACTGAGATTGCGCGGATCGACCGCGAGGGTCAGTCCGCTGCGGATCAGGGCCTTGAGGGCCGTCTCCCGCTGCTCGGTGGCAACCAGGATGTCGAGGTCGTCCATCGGGCGTAACGTCGGGTCCGAGTACAGTCGCTCGCGAAGGCCTGCGCCCTTAAAGACGGCATAAACCACTTTTGCCGCGTCCAGGGCCACGGCGACCTTTCGGAGCGTATGGCTTTGCGCCAGATAGATCGCTGCCGAAGCCATTCGTGCCCGCTTTAGGCTGCCATGCAGCGTCTGCGCAATCGGGGGAAGACGAGCGTCGCGCTCCTGTCGCAGGTAGTCGTCCCACAGCGGCCCAAGGCCGTTGCGATCGAGGAAGTCGCAGAAGCCTGATGTGTCCGCCGCGAGAAGCGTACTGAGCTCCGCCAGGGAGGCCTGTCCGCGCCACGGGTAAAGCGCCGCGCGGTGGACGAGGAACGGATCGGGGGAGCCCATAATCACGGTAGGCTTGCGCCCCGGGCCCGGCGTTCGCTCTTGCAGGCCGCGCTGCGGCCGTGTCTTTGTCGCTCAACATGCGCGGCCACTGGGGTGTTCGTCACAGCGGCTGGCAAGGGCCAGGGTCGAGGATCTCCGGCGAGGAGCTGAGCGGCCCATTGTTCCAGGGTCTGACGCTCCATCTTCTCCGGCTGACGTAACCGATCGGGCTTTTCTGGCATGGAGTGGTTCAAGCTGGTCAATGTTGACAGGGGCCCACGGTGAGTAGACGACTCTTTTTCGTCAACCGGTTCTTCTATCCAGACCATTCTGCCACGAGCCAGATGCTCTCGGATCTGGCCTTTGCGTTGGCGGCGGATGGGTACGCGGTGCATGTGGTGACGAGCCGCCTGCGCTACGACGACCCCTCGGCGGCTCTGCCGGAACGGGAGACGATCAAAGGAGTCGAGGTGCACCGGGTTCGGACCACTGGATTCGGGCGCGGGAATCTTGGTGGTCGGGCCCTGGATTATTTTTCCTTCTATGTGGCGGCGACGGCCCGGTTGCTGCGGCTCGTCCGTGCCGGGGATCTGCTGGTGGCCAAGACCGACCCACCCCTGATCTCGGTGCCCGCGGGGTGGGTGGCGGGTTGGCGCGGGGCACGCCTGGTCAACTGGCTGCAGGATCTCTTCCCCGAGGTGGCAAGGGCTCTGGGTATGGATCTGGCGAAGGGCGCGGTGGGCGGCTGGCTCCTTTGGCTACGCAATCGCTCCCTGCAGGGGGCGGCGATGAATGTGGCCATCGGCGAGGGCATGCGCCGGCGGCTGCTGGATCTGGGCGTGGATCCCGCGCGGATAGCCGTGGTCCACAACTGGTCCGACGACGCGCGCATCCGGCCCCTGGCCGCCGTGGCCAATCCATTGCGCCTGGAGTGGGGACTCGCCGACAGGTTCGTGGTGGGCTACTCCGGTAACCTCGGTCGCGCCCATGAGTCCGGGACCCTGCTCGCGGCGGCGGAGCTGCTGCGGGGGCAGACGGACATCGTCTTCCTGTTCATCGGGGGCGGGGCCTCGCTGGAGGGGTTGCGGGCCGAGGCCAAGCGGCGGGGCCACCTGAACCTGATGTTCCGGCCTTACCAGCCGACCGAGCGTCTGGGGGAGAGCCTGACGCTGCCGGATGTACATCTGGTGGTGCTGCGGCCGGAGATGGAGGGGCTCATCGTCCCGAGCAAGTTCTATGGGATCGCCGCCGCGGGACGCCCCACGGTCTTTGTCGGCAGTCCGGAGGGGGAGATCGCGGGGCTTTTGTCCTCGGGATCCGCCGGGCTGGCGGTGGCCGAGGGGGATGGTGCCGGGCTGGCGGGGGCAATCCTCAGGCTGCGGGACGATCCGGGCCTTCGGGAGACCATGGGACGCCATGCACGCCGGCTGTGCGATGAACGGTTCTCGCGAGAGAAAGCACTGGGGCGATGGAAACGGGTTCTGGAGGCGGGGTCCGGCGCGGCAGGCACGGACGGGTGCCGGTGAGACTCCGGGTTTCGGTGACGGTTTACTACTTAGGAGCCGGCAGAGCGGGTGATCGTGGCCGATTCGCAGAGCATCGATGGGACTGCAGTAAGTAAACTGTCACCGTAACTCCGGATTTTCGCTGTGCGCCACTCGTGCAGTGGCGAAGTCGCTCCGCCCCTCACCGGTATTGCCGGAGATACCACCACTCGAAACCGCGCTTCATCCAGTGGAAGGGGCGCATGGCCGGCAGGACGATGTTTCGATTCTCGGTGCGGGCCACCAGCATGCCGCTGTCGTTGGTGTCGACGATGCAGACGAGCTCCACCTTGAAGGTCTCCTTGGGCTCTTGGCCCCGTAGCTCCGCGGCCAGGTTGCGGGCGGCGGCCCGGGCCTGGAGGTCCGCCATATGGGCCTGCTTGGGCATCCAGTCGGGGCCCGGGAAGCTGCCGGAGTCCCCCGCCACATAGACCCGCTCGAAGCCGGGCACCCGGCATTGGGCGTCAGCCTGCAGGAGCCCCCCCGGCGAGCGGGGGAGTTGTGTGTTGTCGAACCAGACGTTGCCGGTCATGCCGGGCATGAAGAGG
This sequence comes from Chromatiaceae bacterium, assembly GCA_041753195.1. Classification (GTDB taxonomy): domain Bacteria; phylum Pseudomonadota; class Gammaproteobacteria; order Chromatiales; family Chromatiaceae; genus Thiodictyon. The sequence continues at coordinate 1,967 of JBGSUY010000817.1, read as the reverse complement.
ATCAGGTCGGCCGGAAAGTCCCCGCCCTCGGTTAGCACCTGGTCGGTGCTGAAGCCCTTGAGCTTGTGGCCCAGATGGGTCTCGATGCCGCGCTTGCGCATCTCGGCGAGCAGGCTGTCGACCGCCTTGGGGCCGAGGCGGTTTCCGGGCTTCTCCGCCGGGGTGAAGAAGTGGAGCTGGAAGCGCTCGCGCCGCCCCTCCGTGCGCAGCTGGTTGTCCATGCCGAAGAGGAACTCGAAGATGGGCCCGCCGCGCATGGAGCTGGGCTCGTTGGGGTTGCCCGCGAAGCCCATGGCGATGCTGCCACGGTCCATCGCCTTGACCCGGTCTCGGATTGCCTGGGCGGCGGCGATCCCCTCGCAGGGGGTGATGGCGTGCTCGATCCCTGGGAGCTTCTTGATGAAGCGCCCGCCGCTCGCGATGATGAGCCCGTCGTTCTCGATGGGGCCGGCGCTGGTCTCGAGGGTACGCCCACCGTTGGAGAGCCCCGTCGCCTCCCCCGCCACATGGGTGACACCCTGGCGCTCGAAGAAACGGCGCAGATCGATGCGCAGGTCATCGCCGCTTCGCAGGCCGCAGGGTACCCAGATCAGGCCCGGGTAGTAGACGAACTCCGGCCTGGGGCTCACCAGGGTGATCTGGGCCTCGAGGCCGGATTTGCGCAGGGCGGTGACGGCGGTCAGGCCGCCGAATCCGGAGCCAACGATGGTAATGCGCTGCATGGGGGACTCCAGGGGAGATGGATAAATGGGGCGAATGGGGCCTATTGTACCCTTGGCCTCGGCACCGTCCGCCCGCGAATGCCCCGCAACGCCGCCGGTATTGGCAAGGTCCCATCGCGGCGGGGCGCCGCTCCTACGAGGTCTGCGCCTACCCGCTACGGCGTCGGCTTCAGCAGAGGCCCCAGCTCGGCCCAGACGTTGTCGAGAATGCGGGGCTGGGCGGCGGCGCTTGGGTGGATGCCGTCCGGCTGCATCATCTCGAAGCCCTCCACCCCCGCGAGCAGGAGCGGCACCAGGGGCACCCGCTCCGCGGCGGCCACCTCCCGGAACACCGCTTGAAAGCCTTCCGTGTAAACCGCACCGTAGTTGGGCGGCAGACGGATGCCGGCCAGCAGGACCTCGCTACCGGATTCTCTCGCGAGCTGGATCATGGCGCTGAGGTTGCCCCGAATGGTCTCGAAGGCGAAACCGCGGAGCCCATCGTTCGCCCCGAGGGCGATCACCAGGACCTGGGGCCGGTGGGTCTCGAGCAGGCCCGGCAACCGGCTCAGCCCCCCCGCGGTGGTATCACCGGAGATACTGGCGTTGACCACCTGGAACTTCAGACCGCGCTCCTCCACCCGTCGCTGCAGCAGGCTCACCCAACCCGCCTCCGTCGCGATGCCGTAGGCGGCACTCAGGCTGTCCCCGAGGACCAGCAGGACCGGCGGTTGAGACGCGACCCGCCCCGGCAGGGCGAGACCCAGGGCCACGGCGGCCAGAGTTAAGAGAGTCAAACGCATGATGGTGGAACCAGCAGTAGATTGGGTCTCCCGGGCGCGGGGACTGGCGAAGCATGTTACCGGCCCCAGCGGCGAGCTGACCATCCTCCAGGGGCTCGACCTGGAGGTCGGGCCAGGTGAGGCGGTGGCCATCCTCGGGGCCTCGGGGAGCGGCAAGTCCACCCTGCTCGGGCTACTCGCCGGGCTGGACGATGCCAGCGCCGGGGATATCTGGCTGTGCGGGCGGGCTCTCAATGGGCTCAGCGAGGACGGCCGGGCAGAGCTGCGGGCCGGGCGCGTCGGTTTCGTCTTCCAGAGCTTCCAACTGCTCCCCACCCTCACCGCCCGGGAGAACGTGCTGCTGCCCCTGGAGCTCACCGGGAGCCCCGAGGCCCAGGCCCGGGCGGACCAGGCATTGGAGCGAGTGGGCCTCACCGAGCGCGCCGGCCACTATCCGCGCCAGCTCTCGGGCGGGGAGCAGCAG
>JBGSUY010000816.1:0-2171 GCA_041753195.1 Chromatiaceae bacterium | reverse complement strand
GGAGCAGCAGGGGCAGGAGCCCTAGGGCCACGGCCCACTGGGCCCGGCCCCAGCGGGTCCAGAGGTCGCGGCTGGGCAGCCGCCCCCCCAGGCTGAATAGCAGGACCGCCACCGCCCCGAAGGACAGCCAGGCCCCGTAGGAGAGGACGGCGCCGGGATCCACCAGGAGCACCCCGGCGAGCGCCAGGCTGAAGGCGTGCCAAGGTCTCAGGGTCCGCTGCCAGAACAGGGCCCCGAGGACCACGGCGAGCATGATCAGGGCCCGCTGGGTAGAGACCGCGAACCCGGCGAGACCCGTGTAGACCAGGGCCGCGGCCATCGCCCCCAGGGCTCCCGCCCGGGGTGCGGCCAGGGCAAGGGCGAGCCGAGGACTGACCGACCAGAGCCGGCGCACTAGAAAAAAGGCCGCAGCAGCGATCAGGCCCACGTGCAGGCCCGAGATGGCGACCAGATGATTGGTGCCCGTGCGCGTGAGGACCTCCCAGTCGCCCGGTTCGAAATGCGAGCGCTCGCCGATGGTGAGTGCCTGGACCAGGCCCAAGGCCGGATGGCCCCCCAGGACGTCCGCCAGGTGCCCCGCCAGCCGTTGGCGCAAGCGGGCCAGCCACCAGCTCCCCGGACCCGAGTCCAGACGCAGGGACTCGACGCCTTTGCGCAGGTTGCCGGTGGCTGCGACCCCCTGCTCGAAGAGCCAGCGCTCGAAGTCGAACCCACCGGGGTTGGCAAACCCATGGGGCGGCTTGAGTCGCACCGGCAACCGCCAACGCTCACCCGCCCGCAGGTCCTTGGGGCCGCCATACCAGGACAACCGGACCAGTCCCCGGAAATCGACCTCCGCGGGCTCCGCTTCCCGGTCATCCACCAGGGTCCGCTCGACCCGAAACAGGAAGCGCTGGGAAAAACCGGTGTCCGCCGGGATCGAGACGATGCGCCCCTCGACGATCAGAGGCGCCCGCACCAGACCCTCCGGAAAGGGCGACCACAGCAGGGCACCCGCATGGAGCAGGGCCCAAAGGGCTCCTAACGCGGCAACGGCCAGGGGCTTTGCCGCAGTCGGACGCGGAAGCCAGAGGAGTCCAGCGGCCAGCCCTGTTAGGAGGACCGCCACCCAGGGTGGCGGCATCTTGGGGAGCACAAAAAAGACGGCGACACCGGCGGCGAAGGCAAGACCCAAGGGCGCCAGATTTCTGGGAGCCCTTTCGTTCATCCCCGGAATCGACCCTGTCTCACCCCCGCCGGCTCCTCTTCAGGGGTTTGGGAGAGATCGGACTGGCCACCACGCGCCTGGGGTGGGACGGCCTCCACGAAAATCAGCGGCGGGCATCGCAGGCGAGGAGGCGAATTTCGCGGCACCTCTCGTATACTTGCGGCCCGATTCTCCCCAATGGACCAGGCCGGGTAGCCGAGTGAAACGCTGGCTGAGGCGCAACATGCCAAGCCCCAGGAGCATCCGGGAGAACCGGAGATTTTCCGTCTTCGGCAAGCTCCTGCACGACCCTAACCTCTGGCACCTGAACCGGCGCTCCGCCGCGGGGGCCTTCGGGGTGGGACTCTTCATGATGTACATGCCGCCCATCGGCCAGATGTTCATGGCGGCGGCGGCGGCCATCGTGCTGCGAGTCAACCTGCCCATCTCCGTGGCCCTGGTATGGATCACCAACCCCCTGACCATCCCCCCCATGTTCTATTTCGCCTACCTGGTGGGCTGCGCCATCCTGGGCGCCCCGGCGGTGGGCTTCAGCCTGGCATTCTGGGGCGACTGGCGTAACTGGGTGGCGGTGCTCGCCCCCTTGGCGCTCGGCATGCTGATCTGCGCCAGCGTCTGCTCGGCGGCCGGCTACCTCGGAATACAGGCCCTGTGGCGCTGGAATCTGGCGCGCGAGATTCGCCATCGCAAGCAGCGTTTTCAGGCGATGGCCAGGCCCACCACCGATGCGCCGGACGGGGCCAAACCGAGGATCCCATCCTCCAGACGCCAGACCTGATCCATGCGCGCCGCCAGCCGCAGGTCGTGGGTGACGATCACCAGGGCGGTGCCGATGTCGGCGTTAAGCTCCAGCATCAGCTCGTAGACCTGGGCGGCGGTGTGGCTGTCCAGATTGCCGGTCGGCTCGTCCGCCAACAGACAGGCGGGGCGGGTCACCAGGGCGCGGGCGACGGCCGCCCGCTGG
>JBGSUY010000815.1:0-3194 GCA_041753195.1 Chromatiaceae bacterium | reverse complement strand
CGCGTCAGGGCCTGGGCATGGACGCGCTGATCCCGCGCCGAGAGGGCCCGTCTGGCCTGGCGGAGGGTACGACGAATCGGCGGGAGGCGCGGTGCCTCGCCGAGGGCGGCGGTGGGCTCGGACAAGCGTCTGGTCGGCTGGGAGGGTAAGGAGCGACACCCCCCGTTGGTGCCGTCGCCGCCTTCGTTCTTGAACCGCTTGGTTCAAGTGGGGACAGTCGAATCGGCTTCAGGCTTTCCGCTCGGTGGCGGACATGCTCAACAGCCTCATGTTCATGTCCCCCGGGTACGAAATAGGCTCAAGAAAATACCCAGGCGGCGGTCGAACACTACAGGGGGTGTCTGAAGTGGAGGCTATACCCTTTCCGCCGATGCGTCCAGGGGGGCCTCCCCGGAAAGGGCCGCTGCGACCCGCTCCTGGATCTGGCTCAGGCGCCGCGTGGTCTCGGTGTCCTGCCCCCCCTGGCCCCGCTGGAGCTGCACCAGCTCATGGGCGAGATTGAGGGCGGCAAGCACCGCGATGCGGTCCGATCCGATGACGCGACCGGTCTGGCGAATCTCGCGCATGCGTCCGTCCAGCAGCCGCGCGGAGGCCATGAGTCCCTCCTGCTCGTGGGGCGGACAGGCGATGCGGTAGTCTTTGTCCAGGACCTTGATGGTGACACCGACGGGTTCCTCGCTCACAGGCTCTCCTCCATCGCGCGCAGGCGGGACAGCATGGCCTCAACTCGACTGCGGGCCTGCTCGTTCTTCTCGATGAGCTCGCCCCGTTCGGTCATCAGGAGCTCCTGGCGGACCCGCAGGGAGGCGTTCTCTTCCTGGAGTCGCTGGCAGAGGCGGATCAGGCCATCCACCTGGCGCTCGAGCAGATCGATGTCGAAATTGGCCAAGGTCACGGCTCCGTTGAGGTTTTATCGCTTGCCGGGCTCCTCGAAGACGGACGCTGCTCCGGGATCTTCAAGGCGTGCATAATGGTCGCCGAACTATAGAAGGCGCTTGGGTAAGGGTCAATTGGCCCTAGGTGGGTGCTATGATCCAGTGCCCATCTGAGTCCATCTGCGGTGGTCCCCGGGAGGATTCTACGGACATCGACTACGAAGGGGTCCGGAGCCTCCTGGAGGCGAGTGACCTGTCACCCAGCCCCAGCGAGGCCCACGGCATCCTGTGCGGTCTCATCTGCGGCGGCGACCCGCAGCCGGTTGCTACCTGGCTCGACCAACTCCTGCCGGCCGCGGACGCGGAGGCGGCCGACCTCTTGGCGGCGGAGGCCCGGTCCGGACTCGCGGGGTTGGCTGAGCGGACCCTGGGGGAGATCCAGGGTCCCGGTCTGGGATTCTCCCTCCTGCTGCCGGACGAGTCGGGGCCCCTGGTTCAGCGGGCGACCGCCGTCTACGACTGGGTGCGCGGCTTCCTGTTCGCCCTCGGTGTGCTGGGGGTTGGCGAGCAGGACCTGAGCGAGCAGACCCGGGAGGTCTTTCACGATTTCTCCGAGCTCACGCGCTTGGATCTGGGCGCCCTGGATGAGGGCGAGGACAACGAAGCGGCCTTGACGGAGCTTAGCGAGTTCGTCTGGGTTGCCGCCATGCTACTCTACCAGGAGCGGGTCCTAGACCCAATGAAGCCCCTGAGGGAGCCCCTGATGGAACCTCGGCGGAGGCGCCAGTGAAAGCGGCCGAGTACGGACGCCGTCGCCGCGCTCTGCTGCGAGCCCTGGGCCGGGATGGACTCGCCATCCTGCCGGCGGCAGGGGAGGTGATCCGCAACCGGGATGTCCATTATCCCTTCCGCCAGTCCAGCGACTTCAGCTACCTCACCGGCTTTCCGGAGCCGGATGCCGTGGCGGTCCTGGCCCCCGGGCGCAAGGAGGGTGAGGTCATCCTGTTCTGTAGGCCCCGCGACCCGGAGCGGGAGCAATGGGACGGGGCTCGGGCCGGGGTCGAGGGGGCGGTCGCCGCCTACGGTGCCGACCAGGCCTTCCCACTGAGCGATCTGGACGCCCAGATGCCGGGGCTGATCGATGGACGGGCACGCCTCTATTACCCGGTGGGGGCGGATCGGGACTTCGATGCCCGGGTCCTGGGGTGGGTCAACCTGGTGCGGGCCAACGCCCGCAAGGGGGCCAACCCGCCGGACACCTTCGTCACCATCGAGTCTTTGCTCCACGAGCAACGACTGCGCAAGAGCCCGGCGGAGCTCCGGGTGATGCGCCGGGCCGCCCGTATCTCCGCGGAGGCCCACCGGCACCTGATGCGGGTGTGTCGGCCCGGCTGCCGGGAGTCGGAGCTGGAATCCGAGTTCCTGCACCGCTGCGCCACCCAGGGGGCACGCTGGCAGGCCTATCAGCCCATCGTGGGTGGGGGTGCCAACGCCTGCGTCCTCCACTATGGCTCGAACCAGGCCGAGCTCAGGGACGGGGACCTGGTGCTGGTGGACGCGGGTTGCGAGCTCGATGGCTATGCGTCGGACATCACCCGCACCTTCCCGGTGAACGGTCGCTTCAGTCCCGCCCAGCGGGCCCTCTATGAGCTGGTCCTGGAGGCCCAGGCCGCTGCCATCGCCAAGGCCCGCCAGGGCAACCGCTGGAACGAGCCCCACGAGGCGGCCCTGCGGGTCCTGACCAAGGGGCTCCTCGGTCTGGGTATCCTCTCTGGGAAGCTCGGCAAGCTGCTCAAGGACGAGGCCTATAAGCCCTATTACATGCACCGCACCGGTCACTGGCTTGGGATGGATGTGCACGACGTGGGGAGCTACAAGCGGGAGGGTCAGTGGCGTACCCTAGAGCCGGGGATGGTCCTGACGGTGGAGCCCGGACTCTACATGCCCGCCACCGATGCGGTGCCTGAGCCCTACCGCCTGATCGGCATCCGGATCGAGGACGACGTCCTCATCACCGAGGACGGAAACGAGGTCCTCTCCGCCGCGGCCCCCAAGGACCCGGACGCGATCGAGGCCCTGATGGCGCCCCTTAGGGCCGAGCACCGAGGGCCAAGGACCTAGGGGGAGGCCCCGGCTTCGTCCCCGCCCAGAGTCTCTTTGAATGAGGAGCGAGCAGATGTCGCAACAGGGAGATCTGGCGCCTCGGCCCTCGGCCCTCGGCCCTCGGCCCTTCGATTTCGACCTCGTTATCGCCGGCGGCGGCCTGATCGGCGGCAGCCTTGCCTGCGCCCTCGCGGGCACCGGGCTGCGCATCGCCCT
>JBGSUY010000814.1:0-4873 GCA_041753195.1 Chromatiaceae bacterium | reverse complement strand
GCGCGAGCCCGGCCGCGGACGCCTCCGCCTTGTGCGCCGCACTCTTCGACGCCTATGCCCTGCTGCTCGGCAGCGACGAGCTGCTGTTGGGGACCCTGGAGCGTATCCGCGCGGGCAACTGGGCCCCCGGCGCCTTGCGCCAAACCATCGAGGAGCACTGCGGCCGCTTCGCCGCCATGGATGACCCTTATCTGCGGGAGCGGGGGGCCGATCTACGCAGCCTCGGACAGCGCATCCTGGTGCGGCTCGTGGGCGGGCGGCGCACCCCCGCCTACCCGCCCGGGACCCTGCTGGTGGGCGAGCGGATCGATGTCATGGACCTTGCCGAGGTGCCCGAGGGGTGCTTGGCGGGCATCGTCTGCGCCCAGGGATCGACCCTCTCCCATGTCGCCATCCTGGCCCACGCCCGAGGCATCCCGGCGGTCATGGGTGTTGGCGACTATCCCCTGCACCGGCTCGATGGGCGCACCCTGATGCTCGACGGCTACCTGGGACGGGTCTATGTGGATCCCGAGGCCGAGGCCTTGCGGGAGCTCGAGCGCATCCAGGGTGCCGAGCGGGCGATGGCGGCGGAGCTGTCCCACTGGCGCCAAGGACCCGCCAGCACCGCCGACGGCCTACCCGTCGCCCTGAGGGTAAACCTGGCCGCTCCGGCGGAGGTGGACCTGGCACTGGGGGCGGGGGCCGAAGGCGTCGGGCTCTATCGCACCGAGCACCCCTTCATGCTCCACGACCGCTTCCCCAGCGAGGACGAGCAGGTCCAGCTCTACCGCCATGTGCTCGCCGCCTTTGCCCCCAGATCCGTGACCATCCGCACCCTCGACGCCGGGGGCGACAAGGCCCTGCCCTACCTGCCGGTACGCGAGGACAACCCCTTCCTGGGCTGGCGCGGGATCCGCATGACCCTGGACCATCCCGAGGTCTTCGTCGCCCAGATCCGGGCGATGCTGCGGGCTTCCCAGGGGCTCGGGAACCTACGGGTGCTGCTGCCCATGGTGAGCGGCCTGGCCGAGCTGGAACGGGCCCTGGACCTGCTGGACCGCGTCTACGACCAATTCGTGCGGGATGAGGGACCGACGCCAAGACCGCCCATCGGCGCCATGATCGAGGTGCCGTCGGCCGTCTACCAGGCCGAGGCCATCGCCCGGCGGGTGGACTTCCTCTCGGTGGGCACCAACGATCTCACTCAGTACCTTCTGGCGGTGGATCGTACCAATCCCAGGGTGGCCCCGCTCCTGGAGGCCCTGCATCCGGCCGTCATCCGCGCACTGCGAGACATCGCCGACGCCGCCCAGGCGGCGGGCAAGCCCGTGGGGTGTTGCGGCGAGCTGGCCGGGGAGCCAGGGGCCGCCTTGCTGCTGCTCGGTCTGGGGTTCGATGAGCTCAGCATGAGCGTCACGGCCTTGCCGCGCATTCGCCGGGCGGTACACAGATTTACGGGCGAACGAGTGCAGGGGCTGGCGCAGGGCGCCCTGCGCTGCGACCGGGCGCAGGCGGTGCACGACATCCTCGAGGAGGCGCTCGCCGAGTCTGGATTGGGGGCGCTCGGCGCGGTTGCCCCTTGAGTGGCTCAACGGGTCTCCCTCGCGGGCGCCTCCGGACGTGGAGGTGCCTCCCCCCTGGGCTCCCGCTCACAAACGGCCAAAGGTCCGATCCGAAGGCGCAAGCGTCATCAACATAGGGGGGTACCTGGGCGTGGATGTCGGTTCTTGGATCCTGTGGACGGCGCCGCTGGTCGCCCTTCTTGGCTATACATCGCACCGGGCTAGTCTCTGTACCGTCGCGGCCGTGGCCGAGGCGCTCGAGGCGCGGCGCCTCAATCGGTTTGGGGTCTTCGCGCGCGCCGTGCTCTGGGCGATGCTGTTGACGGTGCCAGCACTCCTCTTCTACCCGGAGAAGTTCGCCGCAGCGGCGGCCACCGGACCGCTGTCACTGGCCCTGCTCGGCGGCTTCCTGTTCGGCCTCGGCGCGGCTATCAACCGGGGCTGCGCCTTCTCCACCCTGCAGCGCCTGGCAGACGCCGATTGGCGGATGCTCGCGACCCTCTCGGGCTTCCTCGCCGGCGACGTGCTCTGGCAGCTCTGGAGTCCTCCGGCGAACGCTTCCCTGCCCGCGGCTGCGCCCGCCACCTGGCTCTGGCCGGCCCTGATCGGGGTGACGGTCTGGGCCCTTTGGGAGCTGGCCCGGCTGTGGCGTGGCCGGGAGTCCTTGCGCGGTGAGCGCGCTGGGCAAGCCTACAGCCCGGCGGCGACCGCACTCCTGCTCGGACTGGGTGCTGGCGCGCTCTACCTGGGCTTCGGCCCTTGGACCTATACCGCCAGCCTGCATGGATTCTCCGGCGCCCTGATCCAGGACCTCCCCTTTCCCCCCGTCGCCCAACTTGCGCTGGTGCCGGTCCTGTTCGGCGGGATGCTGTACTCGGCTTGGCAGCGGGGGACTTGGCGGAGGCGCAAGTCATCGCGCGGATGGGGGCTCAGCCTGGTGGGCGGGACCCTCATGGGGATCGGTGGGGCCCTGATCCCCGGGGGCAACGACACCCTGCTGCTGCGACTGATCCCCGCGCTGACGCCCAACAGCCTGTACACCTACCTCATGCTGATCCTGGGCGTCGCCTCCGGCTGGCTGCTGCAGCGTAGGCTCCGCCGCGCCCATTGCGAGGCGCCGGGGTGCGGGGGCGCCCCAGTCTCGTAATCGCCGAAAAACCTTCCTGAAGTTGCCTGGGGCGACCTGGGTGCCGACCGCCGGCGTCTTTCTCCGCGGGTCATTCGGCAGGAAGACTTGTCAGAAATCGCCCCGTCGTTCGACCAATGGTGGGCCGGTGACAGGCGCACTTCAGGCGACCGGCCCCTGTTTCAATTCATCGACCAACGAGGACCGACAATGCAAATCGCAATGGTGGGACTGGGGCGTATGGGCGCCAACATGGCGCGGCGGCTCATGCAGGGCGGCCACGACTGCGTGGTCTACGACCGCGATCCGCAGGCGGTGGCGCGACTGGTTGCCGAGGGTGCCACCGGCGCGTCCAGCCTGGCGGAACTGGCGGCCACCCTCGACCCGCCGCGCGCCGCCTGGATCACGGGAAAAGGGGCCAGGCTCGCATTCTGCTAGACTTTTCGCCATGCCACGCCGTCCCCGCATCCACCTCGACCGGACACAGTTGCACATCGTGCAGCGGGGGCACAACCGCAGCCCCTGCTTCTTCGACGACCAAGATCGGCTCGCCTACCTCGACTGGCTGCACGAGGCTCTGCGCCGGGAAGAGTGCCGACTGCACGCCTACGTGCTGATGACCAATCATGTGCATCTGCTGCTCACCCCGGCGGACGCCCGGGCAGTACCGCGGGTCCTGATCGCGGTGGGCCGGCGCTATGTCCAGCACGTCAACCGCACCTACGGGCGTACCGGCACCCTGTGGGACAGCCGCTACAAATCCTCGTTGGTGCAGGCCGAGACCTACCTGCTGCTGTGCCAGCGCTACATCGAGCTCAACCCGGTGCGTGCGGGCATGGTGACCGATCCGAGCGACTGGCCTTGGTCCAGTTACCGCGCCAACGCCCTCGGCGAACGCAGTGCGATCCTCGCGCCGCATCCGCTGTACCTGGCCCTCGGGTCCGCGCCGGGCGAGCGACGCGAAGCCTACCGCAACCTGTTCCGCGACGCACTGGAGGACGCCCCGCTCGCCGATCTGCGCCTCGCCCTCAACCAGAACCAACCGCTCGGCAACGACCGCTTCTACGCCGAGATCGAAGCGGTTACCGGCCACCGGCGAGAGCCGCGCAAGCGCGGCAGGCCCAAGAAGCAGCCAATCGACGATCCGGCGCCGGACCTTCGGCAGCAGGAGCTACATCTCTAATCGGCGCCACATTCACAAAAAGCGAGCCTGGCCCCGTTTTCCTTCGGCGGCTTCCTATTTGTCCTCCGAGCGGTCATGGGTTGCCGTCCTCGGTGACACCAGGTTCCTTACAGGCGCGGGCCTTGCTGCGCCAGGCGTAGCTACGCACGCGATCGGGTGCGTGGGCGAAGAAGGCGGACAGGACGATCACCAGCACGAAGGTCTCGGCCCGCCAGGCGGGATAGGCTTGGGCCAGCATCAGCAGCGCGAGCTTGGCCAGGATGGCCTGCCCCTTCAGCTTCAGCAGCCAGGTGGTGTCGGTCCACACATAGAGCGCCGCGAGCAGCGTGCCCGTGGCCAAGGTCAAATGCCAGTAGACGAGCCAGCGCGCCTCGGGCAGGTCGAACAGAAAGCCGCCGGCCAGCCCGGCGATGCCGACCAGATGCAGGCCGCGCAACGTGATGTTCATCCAGCGCTGGCCAGGGAGGAAGCGCGGCGCGGGCGGCAGCCAGCGGGGACGGAGGTTCATGGAAGCGCCCTGGCTTGTCCGGGACCAATGCATGCACGAATACGGCGGGGGACACCCGGCGCGGGCGGCAGGGCGGCCCAGGCGCGGATCAAGCTAAGGCGCCTCATGCCGGTTCGTTTCCACGTGCCGGAACACCTTGACTGCGGAGACCAGAAGGATGACGCCGAGGCCGGTCAGCAGCCAGGCCGAGGGCACCAGCCCCAGCATCAGGCCGCCCAGTCCAGCCCCGACGATGGAGCCGGCCGCCATCCACAGGAGCAGGCCGCGTTCTCGATCGAGGATGTCGAAGGCGCTGCACTCGCTGTAGCGGGCGAAACCGACAAGCATGGTCGGCAGGCTCACCATCAGCGAGAGGCTGCCGGCAAGCTTGATGTCCAGGCCATAGAGCAGCACCAGGGTGGGGATCAGGAGCTCGCCGCCGGCCACGCCCAACAAGGCCGCCACCATGCCGATCAACAGCCCCGCCGTCAGCCCCGCCAGCCAGCGCAGGGACCCATCGGCGATCCGCGGGG
>JBGSUY010000813.1:0-5419 GCA_041753195.1 Chromatiaceae bacterium | reverse complement strand
GGGATCTCGCTGAGTCAGAATTACAGCACGGGCGTAACCTCAAACTGGCTGACCACGCCTTTCGCTGCGAGGTCCTGGCGGAGAACGGGGGCATGCGCCGCCTAGCACAGCGCCTGGGAGGCGACGCCCAGTGGCTGGGAGACGGGACCCTGGAGTATGACTGTGCCCTGCCCGCCGAACCCGAGAGCCAACCGGCCTGGGGCTTGCCCTGGTTCGCGGACCCGGATGCCTGGGTCTCGCTGTGCTCGGACGCCTGGGTGACCAGCCTGGAGCAGACGCTCGCCAGGATCCAGGCGGCGAACGACGACTGGGATCAGTGGCTTGACGGTGCCTGCCCCTTCACTTCCGGGTCGAGCGGGACAGGGCGACAGGCCGCCTGAGCGGCTGCACCCTGTGGTGATCGGGGCCGAGAACTACCGGCGGCATTCCCTCGCCGCCGAGGTCTCCCTGTCTCAGTCCTCGTCCAACAGGGCCGCATGGGCCGCGGCCAGGCGCGCCACCGGCACCCGCGGACCCGAGCAGCTCACGTAGTCGAGCCCCGCCTTGTGGCAGAAGGCGATGGACTCCGGGTGGCCGCCGTGCTCGCCGCAGATCCCGACGTGCAGGTCCGGCTTGACCGAGCGCCCCCACTCCACGGCGAGCTGCATGAGCTTGCCCACCCCCTTCACGTCCAGCACCTCGAAGGGGTTGTCCTGCAGGATCCCGGACTGGTTGTAGAGGGGCAGGAACTTGTTCTCGGCATCCTCCCGGGAGAAGGAGAACGTCGCCTGGGTCAGGTCATTGGTGCCGAATGAGAAGAACTCCGCCTCCTCGGCCAGGGACTCGGCCCGCATGCAGGCCCGCACCACCTCGATCATGGTGCCGAACTTGAAGCTCACGGGACGGCCGTCGCGCTGCTTGATCCCCTCGTGAATGGTGTCCACGAAGGCCTTCACCTTCTTCAACTCCTGCACCGTGCAGACCTGGGGCACCTTGATCTGGGGACGCACATCGATCCCCGCCCTCTGGCACTCGGCGGCCGCCTCCAGGATGGCGCGGATCTGCATCTGGTAGATCTCGGGGAATGTGATGCCCAGACGCACGCCCCGATGCCCCAGCATCGGGTTGGTCTCGTAGAGGGCCCGCACCTTCTTGAGCATCGCCTCCTTTTTTGCGATGGCCACCTCCACCAGCATGGGGTCCACCATCCGGCGAAGTCCATCGATCTCGCCGCGGACCTTGTCCGTAGTCTGCAGGAGCCCCATCGCGGCAGACAGGACGGTCAGGCCGCGGGTGGTCAATGAGAGCTGACGCAGCTCGGCGAGCTCACGCTCCAGCACGTGCTCGCTGGGCAGGAACTCATGGATCGGAGGGTCCAGCAGGCGGATGGTCACCGGGTGGGGGGACATGACCTCGAACAGCTCACGGAAGTCCTTGCGCTGGAGGGGCAGGAGCCGATCCAGGGCGGCCTGCCGCTCCTCGGGGGTATCGGCCACGATCATCTCGATGACGATAGGCAGCCGCTCCGGGTCGTTGAACATGCGCTCGGTGCGGGCAAGACCGATGCCGACCGCCCCATACTTGAGGGCCCGGCGGGCGTCAACCGGAGTATCCGCGTTGGCCATAACCTTGAGTTTGGCCTCCTCGTCCGCCCAGGCGAGCAGGGTGCTAAGCTCGGAGGTGAAATCGGGCTCCACGGTCGGGATCTCACGCAGGTAGACCTTACCCGTTGTCCCGTCGATGGTGATGACGTCGCCTTCCTTGAAGCTCACGTCACCGACGATGGCCTCGCGCCGGTCCACGTCCACGCTGATCCCCTCGGCCCCGGCCACGCAGGGCTTGCCCATGCCGCGGGCGACCACCGCCGCGTGAGACGTCTTGCCCCCGCGGGAGGTCAGGATGCCCTGGGCGGCGAAAAAGCCATGGATGTCCTCGGGCTTGGTCTCTTCCCGCACCAGGATGACCTTCAGCCCCTGCTCCCTGCCGAGCATCTCGGCACGGTCCGCGTCGAAGACCGCGATACCCGAGGCCGCCCCCGGCGAGGCAGGGAGGCCCTTGGCCACGGCGCTGGCCTTCACCTTGGGGTCCAGTCGGGGGAAGAGCATCTGCTCCAGCAGGTCAGGCTTGATGCGCAGCAGGGCCTCCTTCTTGCTGATCAGCCCCTCCCGTTCCATCTCGACGGAGGTACGCACCATGGCCGTGGCGTTCATCTTGCCGTTGCGGGTCTGGAGGCAGTAAAGCACGCCGCGCTCGATGGTGAACTCGAAGTCCTGGACTTCCCGGTAGTGGGTCTCCAGGCGATTGCGCAGCTCGTCGAGTTGGGCCGCCATCTCCGGCATCTCCACCTGGAGCCGATCGATGGGTTTGGGTGTGCGGATGCCCGCGACCACGTCCTCGCCCTGGGCATTGACCAGGTACTCGCCGTAGAGCTTGTTCTCTCCAGTGGCCGGGTTGCGCGTGAAGCCCACGCCGGTGGCAGAATCCTCGCCCCGGTTGCCGAAGACCATGGTGACCACGTTCACCGCGGTGCCGTTGGCCATCTCGGGGGTGATGTTGAACTGGCGTCGGTAGTCCACCGCGCGCTTCCCGGACCAGGAGCCGAACACCGCCTTGATGGCGATCTCGAGCTGCTGGTAGGGGTCCTCGGGGAAGGGCCGGCCAGTGGCCTCCTCGACCACCTTGAGGAAACGCTCGCTAATCTCCTTCAGGTCGGAGGCGTTCAGATCCACGTCGTGCTTCGCATTACACGCCTTCTTGACCAGATCGAACTGCTTGTCGAAAAGCTCGTCCGACACCCCCAGGGCAATCTTGCCGAACAACTGGATGAACCGGCGGTAGGCGTCGTAGCCGAAGCGGGCGTCTCCGGTGGCGCGGATCTCGCCCTGGAGGGTGGCGGCGTTAAGCCCCAGGTTGAGGATGGTGTCCATCATCCCCGGCATGGACATGGCCGAACCGGAGCGCACCGAGACCAAGAGCGGATTCTCCGGGTCGCCGAAACCCTTGCCGGTCTTCTCCTCCAGGGTCCGCATCTGGGCATGAACCTCGTCCAGGAGCCCGGGCGGTAGCTTGCGGTCCGCCGCGGACAGATATTCCAGGCAGGCGGCGGTGGAAATCACGAATCCGGCAGGTACATTGAGCCCGATCTGGGTCATCTCGCACAGGTTGGCGCCCTTGCCGCCCAAGAGCTTCTTGTCCTTGCCGTCCCCCTCCTCAAAGGCGAATACATATTTCGCGGTATTGGATGCCATGGCTCCCTCGTACCTCTCTCGTCAGCTTGATGTGGATGGACCTGGGTCGGGGCCTTGCCGGTCCCGGGTGGAAGGCTGCGCCCTATTGTCGCAGAGCTTGGACTCGCCGGGTCATGGAAATGTGCCCCAAACTTGCCCTGGCGCACAGAAAAGTCATCACTCACCGTTCCGCGACCCGGAGGGATGGGGCAAAGAGCGGGCACCGGGAAAAGACATCATAGGAGACAGACTCGACAGGCAGTCTCCGGCGTGCCAGCGACCCATCAGCCCTTCCAAGTCCTTAGGAATCATTCGTTCCCCATTGCACCAACGCGCTTCATGGAGCCGCCCTTGGAGCAGGCGGGACCGACCGACCACGGAAGCCGGCGGAGCCGAACACCCCTGCGCAGCATACCCCAGACCCAAGGCTCGCCGGGCACGCTTGAGACTCAGGGCGGCGCAAAGGATTCGCCAACCCTGCCACCTTCGGTTAGGCTCCCCCCACACCACCCCCGAGACCCGACCCATGCCCCACCGACACCTTCTCCCGATCCCCCTGCTGCTGGCCGCTAGCCTCGCTTGGGCCGCAGGCCAGGTGACGACATTCCAAGGCCTGGCCTCGGAGGTTCCGGCCGAGTGGATCAGCGGCCAGCCAAGCAGCACCATGCGGCTCCTGCAGTTCGATATCCCGGGGGCCGAGGGGACCGAAGGCGCCCAATTCGTCCTTTATTATTTCGGACCCGGCCAGGGCGGTGCCCTGGATGCCAACCTGGAGCGCTGGGCGTCCCAGTTCAGCGGCCCCGACGGGAAGCCCGTGGAGCCGGTGGTCACGCCGCTCAAGTCCGCCATGCCCGCGACCCTGGTGGAACTGCGGGGGAACTACGCCCGCAATGTCGGCATGGGGCAGAGCGGTGACGCCCTACCCGACCGCATGCTGCTAGCCGCGCTCGTGGAGACCCCTGAGGGCAACCTCTATCCCCAGCTCCATGGCCCGGCCGAGCTCGTCGCCTCCCAGCGCCAGGCCTTCATCGGATTCATCGAGGGCATCCGCGCAGCGGCGGCGCCCTGACGCCCTGATGTCGGGTCCGGGCGCGCCCGCCCGGCGCCTCGCAAGATTCACCGTCAGCGCAGCCTTCTGATCAAATAGGGCGCCACGGCGACCCACAGCGGCACGAGGGGCCACAGCCTGCCGGCAAGGAGGTCGTAATCCCGAGCCAGCCTTTCCCAGGAATGGCCGGCCCGATAATGGCCGAACAGGAGCTCGAAGGCCAGGGTGAGCCCGAGCCAAAGCACTCCGATACCGATGGCGTGGGCGTCGGACCGCGGCCGCCACCGCCGGATGATCCACCCCATGTAGAGCCCGAGCACCACCAGCGCGCTCAGCGTCGAGACCTGGTGGGTCTGCAACTCCCCCAGCTGCCGCCCGTACCAGGCCTCGCGCACCACCCCGTTGGCGACCGCGATCGCCACCATCGGAAACCAGGCAAGGACGTAGCGCCACATGTGCCCAAGGATAGCCAGCGCCGCGGTACCCTGGATGTCCTCGACGCCGCGTCCGAGGGCGACGCCCCCAACTCCCTGATCCCCTCACCTCTTCATGACGGCGGGTGGCACCCGCGTCGGACGGACTCCGCCGGCCCTCGTTAGCGGCTTTCGGTGAACTTGGGCTCGTCCAATGAAGGCTCAACGCGCCTATGTGAAGGTTCACATAGGCGCGTCTATGTGTAGGTCAGAACTATGTGAAGTTTCATGAGGCGGATCGGTGAATGTCCCGCCAGTGCTGGTCTGAGGCGAGGACTGCGGCGCGGGAACTTCACATAGTTTTCCGGTTTTCTGAAGTGTTGTCAGTAACTTCAGGAGACCGTGATGACTGCGACCTTACAGCTTTCCGGAAATTGGCTCGACCGGCTGCGAGCCGGTGCGCTGGCGCCGTATCCGGGGATCTACGGCATTATGTAGCAGCCGCACATGAATTCCGCCTGGCCATGTCGGACACTCGGGCCTCCATACCAGCCGGGGGGTCAAAACGATGGCCGAGCCGCACGTGGTAAGCGCCCTGGTGGCGAAGCGGGGGGAATTGGCTGGGGAGATGCGGCGATCCGGCTGTTCGCCCCGGACTACGACCTAAGCGGCGTGCGGCCGCGCCAGCGGCGAGCGGGAGGGCGGCGGTTCGCTCAGGGGGAATGCCAGCGCCTGGTGCTGGAGACGCTGCG
>JBGSUY010000812.1:0-3310 GCA_041753195.1 Chromatiaceae bacterium | reverse complement strand
GGCGGCCCCGGCGAGCCCCCCGGCGGGTCCCGAGAGGAGGAGCCGCACGGCGTGACGGGCCGTCTGTTGGGCGGCGATGGTCTCCCCGCTGCTTTGCATCACCGCGACCCGGGCCCCCGGCAGGCCGTTCCCCAGACGTTCCAGGTAACGGCCCACCAGGGGCCCCAGGCGCGCATTGAGCCAGGTGGCGACACCCCGCTCGTACTCCCCTGCCACCGGCAGGACCTCGGAGGAGCGGGAGACGAAGAGTCCGGGGGGCAGGGATGCGGCGATGGCCCTTTCGGCCCCGTCATCCAGGTAGGAGAAGAGCAGGTTGATGGCCACCGACTCAGGTCCGGTCCGGGCGACCGCCGTCATCAACTCCACCAGGTCCTCGGGGCTCAGGGGATCGAGAAGGGTGCCGTCCGCCGCCAAACGGCCCCCCGTGCCCACGCAAAGCTCAGGGGGCACGGGCGGGCAGCTCGGCGGGGGCTGCAGGTCGTACAGGTCCCGTCGGGCCTGTCGGCCGATGGCAAGCAGGTCCTCGAGGCCCCGGTTCCCGATATAGAGGGTGCGCGCCCCCTTGCCCTCCAGCACCGCGTTGGTGGCCACGGTGCTTCCATGGACCACCGAGAGCCGCGGCGGATCGAGCGCCAGGTCGCCGATTCCCTGTAGGATCGCCCGTTCCGGGGCCTGGGGGGTGGAGAGGACCTTGTGGACCCGAATGCAGCCGTCCCGCCACAACACGAAGTCCGTGAAAGTGCCGCCGGTATCGATGCCAATCAGGGCCATGGGTGCCTCACGCGAGGGCGCCAGGGCCACCTGAGGCGGCCCATCGAAGGCGAGGTGTGGGGTCGCGGCCCTCTGAGCCGGGAAGCTCGTTCCTCACGCGCGTTACGCCCTCCCCCGCCATAGAATGGGCGTCGCAGGGCGCCTGCGGGCTGAGCGGGCAGTGGGGACGCCCGCCGCAGCCATCATCGAGACTTCGACCCATGTATACGGACGAACGCTTGATCATCCTCGACGCCGATGGGACCACCATCGATGCCTTCGCCGCCATCGACCGGACCTTCGCCCATCACGGGATGCACATCGGGCCCCTGGACCGCTTTCAGAAGCGGCGCAACCTTTTTAAGTATCTGGGTGGACTGAAGGAGCTCCCGCGCAACCTGCGCAAGCAGATCACCCGGGAGAAACGCTCCCGACTGGTGGCGACCCTCACCGAGGTCTATCGCGAGGAGGCGACCCTCTACGACGGCATCGAGCCCCTCCTGCAACGCCTAACCGATGAACCGACACTGCGGGCGGGCATCGTGACCCGCAACATCACCCGGGAGCCACTGGAGACCATCGAGCGACTCTTTCGTCGGGTTGGGTTCGCTCCTGAACGGTTCGATTTCCTGGTGCACCTGCCCCTGGGGCAGGACAAGCTGCCGACCTTTCGGGAGCTGCGGACGCGCTTCGGGGTAAACCCCGCCCGCGCCTTCGCTTGTGGCGACGAGGTCCGTGATTACCTGGCGGCCGTGAACGCGGGGATGCACCCCTTCATCGTCTCCTACGGCTTCGAGGACTATGACCGACTGACCCAGAAGCACGGGGTGCCGGCGGAGCTGATCTCGCGCACGCCCGCCGAGCTGGCCCACCGGGTCCTGCATGGCCTAGGCCTGCTTCCGCCTTGATCGGGCGGGGCCACGGTCTCCTACCGGTGCATCCCGACGGGGTCGCCCAGAGGCCCAGCGGGGTCAGTGCAGGCGCCGCGCGGACCCTTTCGGGGGGCGAGCCGGCACCAGGGGAAGGGACGCGTGGTGGACGCTCAGGCGCCAGCCCTCGGGGCCCCGGGCATAGACGTTCGTGGCGATCACCAAGCTCGGGGGCCCCACAGGGTGGTCACCCGTCTGGATCCGCTCCTCCACCAGATGGACCCGGAGATCGGTGGCCTCGATGCGGTTGATCAGACGGAACTCGATACGGGGCGGGGCGGCGCCGGACAGAATCTCCGACCAGCTCTGCATCACCGCGTCCTTGCCCATCAGCAGACCCCCGCCTGGGTGGACGCAGACCGTTGTCTCCCCGTCCAGCCAGACCCGCACCATGGCCGCCAGGTCCCTGGCAGCGAAGGCGTCGTAGAAGGCGGCCTCCGCCGCTTCGGGTGAGTCGAACCCTTGGAGAACACGGTGGCCGGTCATTGGATGACCACCGGGGTCGCCAGGACGCGAGCCAGTCGCTCATCGAGCCCGGGTTCGACGGGTGCGGGCCCGCAGCGATACCAGTCCATCAGGAGCTCTGGCACGCCCTTGAGGCGATCGCCCTCTCCCTCGGCCATCCGCTCGGCGAGGCGTTGCACCTGGAGGCGCAGACGCTCCTGATGGAGCTCTGGGGGCGATTCCACCCCGGCGGCGATCTCCAGCTCCAGGCAGAGCCGACGGCGGCGCTCTTGATTGGGACCGAGCCCCTCCCGAAACGCGGCGAGCCCCTCCGGATCGCCCGCGGCCTCCAGCGCCCGGTTCAGACGGGCCGTCATGATCTCCTGGAGAGCCGGGTCCGGCAGCCGGGGAAGCTCCGACCAGGCGTGCCGCGCGCCCTCCAGGTCGATCTCCGAATCCGTTCCCCCCAGACCCAGGACCTGGCGCTCCACGGACTCGCACAAGGACGCTCGGCGAGCCAGCAGGTCAAGTTGAGCACGCCGCTCTGCCGCCTCCAGTCCCTGGATATGGGTGCGCAGCTGCTCCCGTGCCTGTTGCCAGCGCCGCGATAAGGCATCCGCCGCTTGGCGTGGTACCGGGAGTGACTCGGCGTCATGCCAACAGCGCTCCAATTCCCGCTGGGCGGCGGCCAGGGCCCGCCCGTCCCCGTCCCCCCGAAGCAAGGCCTCGGCCTCCTCGCACAGGGCCTCCCGGGTCCGCATGTTGGCCTCGATCTCCGCCCGGTGGGCCTGATGGATGGCGGCGCGGCGCTCGAACACCGCATCGCAGGCGGCGCGAAATTCCTGCCAGAGGCGGTTCTCGTCGCGCTGGCGCGCCGGCACCGTCGTGTGCCACTGGCGCTGCAGCGTCTTGGTCTCATCGATCGCCGCGTCCAGGTCCGCGCCCTCCGCAAGACCGCGTACCCGGTCGATCAGCCCCTGCTTGAAGGCCTGGTTGTGGGCCCGCTCGGTCTCCAGGCGTTGGTCCAGCTCCTTGATCGCTCGATGGAAGCGCCGATCCAAAGGGCGCCGCTGGCGATCGTCGCCGGGCCCGATGGCAGCCCAGGCCTGACGGGTCTCGCGCTCCGCGTGCATCACGCGCCGCCAGTCGATGCGGGTCCAATCCACCCGAGCCAGGAAGTCCTCGAG